>JBKPCW010000040.1:0-5328 GCA_046727555.1 Candidatus Dormiibacterota bacterium
CCGTTGCCGCGGGCGCGCTGCTGCTGGCGATCAAGGAGTCCGCGGGGGAACTTCTCGAGCTCGCGCGTGCGTTTGACGAGTATCGCGGCGCGCAGGTTCCCGAAGGGCACAAGAGCATCGCATTTACCTTGACTTTCCGAAGCCCGGAGCGCACCCTGACGGACGCCGAAGTGGACAGAGCGATGTCGGAGATCAGGGAGGGGCTCGAAAAGAAGCACGGCGCAGGGTTCCGAGAGTGAATTCCGACGCGCATCTTGCACGCCGTCGCGTGCGTCTCGGGGGAAGCAACAGTTGAGCTGGATAGACATCTTTCCGCTTGTCTTGCTCATCGCCTACGGCGTCGGCGGATTCTTCACCGGACTGATCCGGAGGTTCATCGGCCTCGTCGCGCTGTTCATCGCGTTCTGGGCCTCCACCAACATGGGCCTCCAGGCGGGCGCGATCCTGCAGCAGACCTCGAGCATCCAGGTCGCGGACGGCAGGATCTACGGGTTCTTCGGGCTCATCGTGGCCGTGCTCGGGATCGTGGAAGCGGCGACGCAGCTCGCGCACTCCCAGATCCAGATCCAGGCGGTGATCCTCAACCGGACCTTCGGCGTCGCTCTCGGCCTGCTCACGGCGGTCCTGCTGTCGGTCGTCTGCGTGTACGAGCTGGGGGCGGCTTCGAACCCGATTGGCGGCTCGCAGCTGGACAGCCTGCAGCAGAACCTGCGTGACTCGGTTCGCCACTCGCTGTTCATGGTCAACCTCGTGAACGCGACCGACCGGCCGATCATCGCCCTCTTCTCGCCGCTGCTGCCGCCAGATCCCCAGACGTACTTCGGTCCCGGAGTGGTAAACCCGTAGAGGCACGGCCGGAAACCCTCGCCGAGAGATTCGGCGATCGAGGTGGCTCAGATTCGGGCGAAGCGACGAGCAGCGGAGCGAGCGCATCCGTCGATGCGTGAGCGAGCAGCGCAGGAGCTGAGCCCGAAGATGGGCCGCATTCGGCGCCGAAGATCCGGCGAGGGCTTTTCGGCTGGGCCTCTAGGCTTCAACTCGTGAGCCGGCAGCTTTTCGAGCGCCTCCGCGACCGCGCGGTGCAGATCCACGTCGAGGAGCACGTGCGCGCGCGCCTGGAGCGGGGCGACAGGCTTCGCGTGAAGCTGGGGCTCGACCCGACGGCACCCGACCTGCACGTCGGCCACCTGGTGGTCCTGGACACCCTCAAGATGTTTCAGGACGAGGGGCACACCGTGGTCGTGATCATCGGCGACTACACGGCGATGATCGGCGACCCGAGCGGTCGGTCCGAGACTCGCCCGATGCTGACCCGCGAGCAGGTTGAAGCCAATGCGGAGACGTATTTCAAACAGCTCGACCTGGTCCTCGATCGATCGCGGATAGAGGTCAGGCGCAACTCAGAGTGGCTGGCGGCGATGACTGCGGCAGACGTCCTGCGCCTGACGGCGAAAGCCACGCTCCAGCAGGTTCTGCAGCGCGAAGACTTTGCCGACCGGATCAAAGGAGGCCACGCGATCGGCGCGCACGAGATCCTGTACCCGTTCAGCCAGGCCTACGACTCGGTGGCGGTGAAGGCGGACGTGGAGATCGGTGGCACGGACCAGCTCTTCAACCTCCTGTTCGGTCGCGACATTCAAAAGGCTTACGGGCAGGAACCCCAGGACGTAGCCGTGTTCCCGCTCCTCGAGGGAACCGATGGCGTGCAGAAGATGAGCAAGTCACTCGGCAACTACATCGGACTCGCCGAGCCGCCATCTGAGATCTACGGAAAGATGATGTCGGCTCCCGACTCAGTGATTCCGATGTACATGGAGCTGCTGCTCGGCGTGCCCAAGGGTCAGTTCCCGAGCCAGCACAATCGAGACAACAAGGCTTTCATCGCAAGGCGCCTCGTCGAGCGACTTCACGGCGAGGAGGCGGGGCGGACGGCCGAGGAGGACTTCAACCTCAAGTTCCGGCAGCGCGAGATTCCCGACGAGAGGGAGACGTACACGCTCAACGGGCCGACCGACCTGGTGGCCCTTCTCGTCGACACGGGCATTGCCAGAAGCCGCAACGACGCGAGACGATTGCTGGAGCAGGGAGGGGTGCGCATCAACAAGGAGAAGGTCGGCCTCGACGCGCCGGCCCCCAAAGGCGGCGACGTGCTGTCGGCCAGGCGGCGGTACATCGAACTAAAATGAGCGAAAGCATGTTCGGAGGCGGGTCTTAAGTGTCGGGCCATTCGAAATGGGCCGGCATCAAGCACAAGAAGGCCGTCGTCGACGCCAAGCGTGGACAGGCGTTCACCCGCGCCAGCCGTGAGATCACGATCGCGGCGCGGGAAGGCGGCGGCAACACCGACGGCAACTTCCGCCTGCGCCTGGCCGTCCAGAAGGCGCGGGAGATCAACATGCCCACCGACCGGATCAAGGCCGCGATCCAGCGGGGGACGGGGGAGCTGGCGGGCGACCGGCTGGAAGAGGTCCGCTACGAGGGCTACGGGCCGTCCGGCGTCGCGGTCATGGTCGACACGCTCACGGACAACCGCAACCGCACCTCGGCGTCGATCCGTCACCTCTTCAGCAAGGGAGGCGGGAACCTCGGCGAGACGAACTCCGTCGGCTGGATGTTCGAGCGCAAGGGGGTCATCAGCGCCAACGCGGGCAAAGCCGATCCCGAGGAGGTTGGTCTCGCGGCCATCGAGGCGGGGGCAGACGACGTGCAGGTCGAGGGCAAGGCAGTGGAGATCAGCGCCCCGCCTTCGACATTCGAGAAGGTGAAGGCTGCGGTGGAAGGACTTGGCGTGAGCGTCGACAACGCCGAGATCACGATGCAGCCCAAGCAGACTGTCGCCGTGGGCGAGGACAAAGCCGCCGCGGTGCTCAGGCTGATGGAGTCTCTGGAGGAGGACGACGACGTCCAACAGGTTTACGCCAACTTCGACATCCCAACCGACGTCCTTGAACGCGTCTCAGCACAGGTGTAGAACCTGATGGACAAATGCCAGGCTCGAACCACGGGCTGATCCTGGGCGTCGACCCTGGCCTGGCCGGCACCGGGTTCGCCCTTTTTGCCGAGCCGAATCACGTCGTCTCCTGCAGCACCGTGGTCACGATCCCCGGCCGCGACGGTGCTCGCCTGCTGACGATCACCAATCATCTTCGTGGGCTCATCGCGGCGAACCCGCCGGCCGAAGCGTCGATCGAGGAGCTGTTCATGGGCCGCAACGCCACGAGCGCCGTCGGCGTCGCCCAGGCGCGCGGCGCCATCCTCAACGTCCTCGAGGAATGCGGCGTGCCGGTGTTCGAGTACAAGCCGAGCCAGGTCAAGGTCATCCTCACCGGCTACGGCAACGCCGACAAGGCGCAGATCGGCCGGATGCTCGCCGCGCAGGTCGAGCTGCCGGAGGGCAGGCTCGACGACCATGCGCGGGACGCGATCGCGATCGCGCTGTGCCACGCGCGCAGCCGCCGGTTCACGAGGGCCACGACGACGTGATTGCGCATCTGAGCGGAGTCGTGCGAAGGGCAGGCGCCGATTTCGTGGTCCTCGACGTGGGCGGCGTCGGCTACCTCGTGGCGGTGGCGACGCAGACCCGGCAGCAGCTGCCTCCGCCGGGCGGCGACCTGGAGCTGCACATCCACACGCAGGTCCGCGAAGACCAGCTCGCGCTGTATGGATTCGCCACCGTCGAAGAGCTCGAGCTGTTCGAGATGCTGATCCAGGTCGACGGCGTCGGACCGAAGGTGGGCCTGAACATCCTGAGCGCGGCCAGCCTCGAGGTGCTGAAGCGCGCGATCATGAGCGAAGATGCGGCTCCGATCAGGCGGGCGAGCGGCGTGGGGCCGCGCACGGCGGCCAAGGTGATCATCGAGCTCAAGCCGCGCCTGGACGCGGTCGCCGCCCTGGAGGCCGTCCCGCGCGCCATCGCCGCGGCCGGAGACGGTGAGGTGCCGAAGGCCGTCGAGTCGGCGCTGCGGAACCTCGGCTACTCCTCGCAGGAGGCACGCGCCGGGCTCGAGTCCGTCGACTGGAAATCCGCACCCTCGACGCAAGAGGCGCTGGCCACGGCTCTGAAGGCCCTGGGTCGCAAGTGACGAGCGACAAGGTGCTCGACGCGCGCTCCGACGACGAGCAGTTCGACCTCACGCTGCGCCCGCGCCTTCTCGCCGAATACGTCGGCCAGCAGCAGGTGCGCGAGAACCTCAGCATCCTCCTCGAGGCCGCGCGCCGGCGAGACGAGCCGGTGGAGCACGTCCTCCTGTGCGGTCCGCCTGGCCTTGGCAAGACGACGCTGGCCCACATCATCGCCAACGAGCTGGGAGTGTCGATCAAGGTCAGCTCCGGCCCGGCGATCGACCACCAGGGCGCACTGGGCTCGATCCTGCTCAACCTCACCACCCGTGACGTGTTCTTCATCGACGAGATCCATCGCCTCAACACCGTGGTCGAGGAATCGCTGTACCCCGCGCTCGAGGATTTCCGCTTCGACGCCGTCCTGGGCAAGGGGATGGGGGCGAGCGCGGCGGCCCTGCCGCTGCCGCACTTCACCTGCGTGGGCGCGACGACGCGCCAGGGCCTGCTGAGCGGGCCGCTGCGCGACCGGTTCGGCGCCGTGTACCGGCTCGACTTCTACAACAAGGCCGAGCTCGAGAAGATCGTCGGCCGGTCGGCGCGGATCCTCGACATCGAGATCCACGGCGATGCGGTGTCGGAGATCGCGCGCAGGGCCCGCGGCACTCCGCGCATCGCCAACCGGCTGCTGCGCCGTGTGCGCGATTACGCGCAGGTCCGCGGTGACGGCCGGGCGACGGTCGAGATCACGCGCCAGGCGCTCGGCATGCTCGAGGTGGACGAGATCGGGCTCGAGCCCCTGGACCGGCAGCTGCTGCATACCCTGATCGTCAAGTTCAAAGGGGGTCCCGTCGGCCTGGACACGCTCGCGACCTCGCTGTCGGAGGAGCCGGAGACGATCGAGGACGTCCACGAGCCCTTCCTGATCCAGATCGGCTTCCTCGCGCGCACCGCGCGCGGCCGGGTCGCCACCGAGCTCGCGTACCGGCACATCGGCATCGCTCCGCCCGCCGCCCCTGCGACCGAGCAGACCCGCCTACTCTGAGTAGCAGCCATGGCTGACGTGGGGAGGCTGCTCCTCGTGTTCGGCGTGCTGCTCGTGATCGTCGGCGGGGCGCTGATGCTCTTCGGGCGATTCCACCTGCCAGGCGACTTCACCTGGCGGAGCGGCAACACCACTGTCTACATTCCGCTTGCGACCGGCATCATCCTGTCGATCGTCGCCACGATCGTGCTGAACCTGGTCTTCCGGCAGCGGTGACGCGGCCG
>JBKPCW010000041.1:0-4586 GCA_046727555.1 Candidatus Dormiibacterota bacterium
GCTGGGTGCTGAGCCGCCGGACCAAAGCATCGGCATGAACGACGTATCCGCGTCCAAACAGATCGATGCCATCATCGGGAAGACAACCGGTTGGAGGGGGGAGAGGCTCGGCCAACTGCGGGTGCTGATCAGGAGCGCCGACCCCGGCGTAATCGAAGAGGTGAAGTGGAAGAAGCCCTCGCGCCCTGAGGGGGTGCCCGTTTGGTCCCACGACGGGATCGTCTGCATAGGCGAAACCCTCAAGAACGCCGTGAGGCTGACGTTTCCAAAAGGGGCCCAGCTGAAGGATCCGAAAGGGCTCTTCAACACGCGTCTGGACAGCAATACGGTACGTGCCATCGATTTCCACGAGGGTGACGCCATCAACGCGTCCGCCCTGAAGGCACTCATTGCCCAAGGCGCCCGTCTCAATCGAAGCTGAGATCGTGAGGCCCCGGGTTCAAATCCCCGGCCCCCCACCGGAGCTGCACCCGCCGGCAAGAAAAGGCCTTGGAACGGCGGCTTCAGCTCGACCCTGATGAGGTTGCGACCTTCTGAGCTGGACCGGTACCTGCCTCGACCACTTCCACGAAACGGTCGAGCATCGCGTTGACCTGATCCGGGACCGACAGCATCAGGTAGTGGCCGGAGCCGACCACCTGCCCGACCATCGCGTCCGGCCGCAGTTCCAGCAGGCGCTGCAGGTCCGATGGTGCCTTCGCACGGATGTAGAGCAGAGGACACCGAACGTTCTCGAGATCGTCGGAGTAGTCGGATGCGAAGACGCTGGCGAAGAACGTGCGCGCGAACTCGTGACGGGCCTGGCCCAGGTCGGCCATAACGCGAGCAGTCAGCTGAGGCGGATCCCGAGGATCGAGGATGCGGCTGCTGAAATAGCCGCGCAGCGCAGCCATCCAGCGCTCGGTTGCGAGCGCGGGAACGAGGCCCTCGAGTCCTGCCTGCCGGACGGACGCTGGGAAGAGAACTGCAGCGTCGAGCATCGCGATCCCGCGCACCAACCCCGGGCGTGCCGATGCGACTTTGAGCGCGACGACGCCGCCCATGCTGTGACCGCAGAGGATGACGCTTCCGAGGCCAGCGTCGTCCGCGACCGCGATCACGTCAGCCGCGAAATCCTCCATGGTCACCTCCGGCGGGGCGCTGCTCTGGCCGTGCCCGCGCAGATCGAGGGTGACCACACGCCGGCGACTGGAGAAGTGGCTCTGCTGGCCTGCGAAATACGACCGGTATTGGAAGATGCCGGGAACGAACATGAGGGCTGGTTCCCCGGACCCGACCGATTCGTAGGCGATGCTCAGATCGCCCACCCGCGCAAAAGCCGTTTGAACTACAGCCGCCCGCCCCATCGTACTTTCCCCCTATTCAGTAGAATATGAATCTAGTAGATAGAATGGTAGTCTATTCAGCATGAGCGCGGAGGTCAAGGGTGCCCGGCCTTATCGGACGACGCTGCGCGAGGAGCAGGCACAGCTGACGCGCCGCCGGATTCTCGAAACCGCCCGCCGACTCCTGGTCCATCGCGGTTACACCCAGGTCACCATGCAGGAGGTCGCTCGCGAAGCGGGCGTCGCCTATCAGACCGTCTTCTCTCAGTTCCGCAGCAAGCTGCAGCTCGCGCTTGAGCTGTGCGCCCTGGAGCTGCAGCACGTCGGCGAGGCGGTGGCCATGCTCACGGAAGCCCGTGACGGCGGCGATCCGGAGGCCGGCCTGCGCAGGGTGGGCGCCTTCGCCCGCCGGCTCTACGAGCCTTGCGCGGAGGTGCTGCGCTTCATGCGCGAATCCGGTGATCCAGACCTGATCTCACGCTACCGAGAGATCGGCATTCGACGACTCCAACTGTTCGCCGAGCTCGGACCCCAGCTCGAGCAGGCCGGGCGTCTGCGGCCAGGCCTGTCCGGCAGGCAGGCGGTCGACCTGGTGTGGGTGATGGCCGGCCCCGAGGTGTATGAGCAGCTCGTTCTCGACCGCGGCTGGACACCAGAGCAGTTCGAGAGCTGGCTGGGGCCGGCGGTCGCGAACCTGATACTCGTGGCCTGACCGGCGCGGGCGCTGCCTCGCACGCTGCAGCGATGACGCCGGTCTCGGCTTCTAGAAACCGGCGGACCCGCGAGGCGGCCACGTCTGCCGCTTTACGGCTTGCGTCTGCGTGTCACAGCTGCCTTCAAGCGCGGAGCTATGGTTTCACCATGGCCAGCGCCGACTTGTTGGGTGCGGCCCGCGCTATCGAACCGCAGATCGCCGAAGATCGACGGCGCATCCACTCCCATCCCGAACTGGCCTATGAGGAAGAACAGACTTCGAGCCTCGTCCGGACTCGGCTTGAGGAACTCGGCATCCCGTTCCTCTCGGGACTCGCGAAGACCGGTGTGGTTGCCACTATCAAGGGCGACCTGGGGGACGGCCGGTGCTTGCTGCTGCGAGCTGACATGGACGCCCTCCCAATCGACGAGAGGTCGGGTGTCAGATTTGCCTCGC
Source organism: Candidatus Dormiibacterota bacterium (assembly GCA_046727555.1). Lineage (GTDB taxonomy): Bacteria > Chloroflexota > Dormibacteria > Dormibacterales > Dormibacteraceae > 40CM-4-65-16. The sequence continues at coordinate 2,476 of JBKPCW010000041.1, forward strand.
AAATCCCCGGAGTCATGCACGCCTGCGGGCACGACGCGCACACGGCGATGCTTCTCGGCGCTGCCCGACTTTTGCTCGACCGCCGGTCAGGCTTCGCGGGCACGGTCAAGCTGATGTTCCAGCCGGCCGAGGAGGGTGCGGGCGGTGCTCCGCGCATGATCGAGGCGGGCGTGCTCACCGATCCGCCGGTCGACGCCGCCTTCGCTCTGCATGTCCGCCCAAACCTCGCCGTTGGGAAGGTTTCCTGTTCCGCCGGACCGCAGCTCGCTGGCGCCGACGTGTTCACGATCACCATTGCGGGCCGCGGCGGCCACGCGGCGGAGCCTCAGACGACTGTCGATGCGGTCGTGGTCGGGGCTCAGGTGGTGCTTGCGCTTCAGACCCTGGTCGCGCGCGAGGTCGATCCAAAGGCTTCGGCGGTGTTGACATTGGGGACCTTCAATGCCGGAGAGCGTTTCAACGTAATCGCCGACAGGGCGGTGATCAAAGGCACTATCCGCACTTTGGACAGCGAATTGTTTCTGTATCTCGAGCAGCGCATACGCGAGGTGGCGACAGGAGTCGCCTCGGCGCTCCGCGCCACTGCGCATGTCGACTTGATTGGTCGCTGTCCGCCGTTGGTGAATGATGCTTCGATGGCCGAGTACCTTGCCGCGAGCGCGCGGTCCCTGCTGGGACCGGACTCGGTCGTGGCGGCGAAGCCGGAGATGTGGGCTGAGGACTTTGCGTTCGTGCTGGAGAGAATCCCTGGAGCGATGCTCTGGCTAGGCGTCAAGAGTTCCGACTGGCCGCAGCCAAAGGCGATCCACACACCCGAATTCGACCTCGACGAGTCAGCGCTGCCGATCGGCAGCTCGGCGCTGGCCGGAGCGGCGCTCGACTACCTGACCCGTGCCTGAGCATCTTCGGTGCAGCGCGGCATCCCCACTCTTGAGGACGCCGCGCTTCTAGTCAGGCCGTCAGAGGCCTGGGCATGTAGCCGGATCCGGCTGCCGCGAATAGGCCCGTCATTCCTGCGGTCAAAAGCGCCAACCGAATAGTCCGTTTGATGGTCGTCTTCATCGCCGTTCCTCCATGTCCACGGCGATCCTGTCGCGCCACAGCTTGCGCGCCGTGTTCTCGCGATGCGCTCTACGCGCTGGCGGTCCGACTGTACAGCGCTTCGGGGAGTGTGTCACTGAAAGACCGGGACGTGACCGGAACCTGAGAGCGGTCGGCGCTATCACGTCTGGTCGAGACTCAAGTAGTCTGGCCGTCGTGGACGGCTCGGCGCCGCTGACGGTCTCCCTCGGCGAGATCGACCGCGGCGCCGTCGCGCTGGCGGGCGGCAAGGGCGCCAACCTCGGCGACTTGATGCAAGCCGGCTTCACGGTTCCCAACGGGTTTGTGCTTACGACACGTGCCTACGGCCTCGCCGCCAAAGCGGCGGGTGTCGATCCGGCACGACCGACGGAGGCTGCCGAGCGGCTGCGATCGGCGCCTGTGCCGGACGAAATCGCCGCCGCCGCCCTCAAGGCATACGCCGGTCTCGGCTCTGGACGTGTCGCGGTGCGGTCGTCGGCGACCGCCGAGGACCTGCCTGGCGCATCGTTTGCGGGCCAGCAGGACACGTACCTCGACGTCTCGGGCGACGCGGATCTGCTCGACGCGATTCGCCGCTGCTGGGCGTCACTCTGGAACGAGCGAGCGGTTGCGTACCGGCGGGCCAATTCCGTGGACGACGGAAACGTCAGCCTTGCCGTCGTCGTGCAAGAGATGGTGCACGCGTCCGCTGCCGGGGTGCTCTTCACCGCCGATCCGGTCACCGGCCGGCGCCGGCGCGCATCGATTGATGCCGTCGCGGGTCTCGGCGAAAAGCTCGTCTCCGGCGGCGTCGACCCCGACCACTACGCGGTCGACGTCACGAGCCGCAGGGTCGTGCAGCGCCCGGAAGCGAGCAAGCCGTCGGTGCTGTCGGACCAGGACTTGCTCGCCCTGGCCGAGCTCGGCGACCGCGTCGAAGGCCACTTCAACGCACCGCAGGACATCGAGTTCGCGCTTGACGCTGAGCACAACGTGCTGCTCGTTCAGTCGCGCCCCATCACGACGCTGTATCCGCTGCCCGAGGATGC
>JBKPCW010000042.1:0-2473 GCA_046727555.1 Candidatus Dormiibacterota bacterium
CCGACCGACTGGTCCGCCAGGCGCAGCGCCGCGTAGGTCGTGCACAGCCGCTCGCGGGGGTCGCCCGGCCGCTGGCGGCCGAGGTCCATGAAGCGGTCGAACGAGATGCCGACCTGCGCGAGGTAAGGACCGAGCAGGTCCCACACCAGCCCCGAGTCGAAGTAGTCGCTCCCGGCCGCGATGGGCGTGTGCGTGGTGAAGACGATGCCCGCCCGCGCGACCAGGCGCGCCTCCTCGAGCGTCATCTGCCGCGACGCGCGCAGCTCCCGGATGCGCTCGATCGCGCACAGGAAGCTGTGCCCTTCGTTGAGGTGGAAGACGCCCGAGTCGATGCCGAGCGCGCGCAGGGCCCGCACGCCGCCGATGCCCAGCACGATCTCCTGGCGGAGCCGCCGGTCCGGCTCGGGCACGTACAGCCGGTCGGTGATGTTGCGCAGATCCTGCGGGTTGGCCTCGAGGTCGGTGTCGAGGAGGAAGAGCGAAACGCGGCCCACCTGCACGCGCCAGACGGCGATCCTCACGTTGCGCTGGCCGATCGGCGCCTCGACCTCGACGCCTTCGACCTTGTTGACCGGCAGCTCCGCGCCGCGGTTCTCGGAGTAAACCTCGAACTGCCGCCCACCCTGGTCGATGTCCTGGCGGCCGAAGCCCTGCCGGTACAGCAGGCCGACCGCGACCAGCGGCAGGCCGAGGTCGCTCGTCGCCTTCAGGTGGTCGCCGGCGAGCACGCCGAGGCCCCCCGAGTAGATCGGCAGGCACTCGGTAAGGCCAAACTCGAGCGAGAAGTAGGCGATGGCGAGCGGCGCCTGGGCGTCCATGAAGCGGGGGTGTCGGTTGTAGTACTCATGGTACGCGGCCCTGGCGCCGTCGAGCGCGCTCCGGACGTCCTCTCTCTCGAGCGCCTTGCCGACGCCGTCCTCGCCGAGCTGGTTCAGGAGCAGGACGGGGTTTTCACGCGTCGACCTCCACAGCTCGGGGTCGAGGGTGCGGAACAGGTTCTCGATGCGAGGCTGCCACGTCCAGAGGAGGTCGTAAGCGAATTTCTTGAGTTCTTCCACGCCGAGAATAAGATCGTAGAGAGGAAGGGACGATGAAGGCAGTCGTGATGGCCGGCGGGGAGGGCTCGCGACTCCGCCCGCTCACGAGCAACATGCCCAAGCCGCTCGTGTCGGTCGCGGGCCGGCCGATCATGGAGCACATCCTTCTCCACCTGCGCCGGCACCAGCTGCGCGACGTGGTGGCGACGGTCCAGTACCTCGGCGCCTCGATCCGGAACTACTTCGGCGACGGCTCGGAGCAGGGGGTGGCGCTGACCTACTCCGTCGAGGACTCGCCGCTGGGCACTGCCGGCTCGGTGATGCTGGCCCGCCAGCAGCTCAACGAGACCTTCCTGGTCATCTCCGGTGACTCGTTGACCGACATCGACCTCGGCGCCGCGGCACGCTTCCACCGCGAACGCAAGGCGCTCGCCACGATCGTCCTCAAGCCGGTGCCGAACCCCCTGGAGTACGGGGTCGTGGTCGTCGACGAGGGTGGTGCCGTGCAGCGCTTCATCGAGAAGCCGAGCTGGGGTGAGGTCATCTCCGACCTGGCCAACACGGGGATCTACATCCTCGACCCGGCGGTCTTCGACTTCTTTCGGCCCGGCGAGGTCACCGACTGGTCCGGTGACGTCTTTCCCAAGCTCTTGAAAGAGGGCGAGCACGTCTTCGGCTGGATCGCCGATGGCTACTGGGAGGACGTCGGGAGCCACTCCGCCTACATCAAGGCGAACTTCGACTGCCTCGAAGGCAAGGTGAAGGTGACGGTGCCTGGCGACCGGGTGGCCGACTCGACGTGGATCCATCCCGACGCGGAGGTCTTCCCGGGCGCGCGCGTCGACGGGCCGGCATTCATCGGTGCGGGGGCCAAGGTCCGCAGCGGGGCGTGGGTCAACGGGCCGGCGGTGATCGGCGCCTACACGACCATCGATTCCGGGGTGAAGCTCTCGAACTCCATCGTCTGGGACCACAGCTACGTCGGCCTCAACTCGCGCCTGCGCGGCGCGGTGGTGTGCCGGTCGGTGACGATCAAGAACGGCTGCCTGCTCGAGGAGGGCAGCGTCATCGGCAGCGACGTGACCATCGGCGCGGGATCGACCGTCAACGCCAACGTCCGCATCTGGCCGAACAAGGACATCGAACCGGGCGCGGTCGTGCACGAGTCGATCATCTGGGCAGGCTCGTGGCGGCGCGGCCTGTTCAGCTCCTATGGCCTCAACGGACTGATCAACATCGAGCTCACTCCGGAATTTGCCTCCCGCCTCGGCGCGGCCATCGGCGCGCTCACGCCCAAGGGCACGGAGATCGCGTTCTCGCGCGACTACACGCGCTCCGCCCGCATGATCGGCCGCGCGTTGATGTCGGGCATCATCTCGGCGGGCAGCAACGTCATCGACCTCTCCGTGCTGCCCGCACCGGTGTGCCGCTACTGG
>JBKPCW010000043.1:0-5320 GCA_046727555.1 Candidatus Dormiibacterota bacterium
GGGTGTAGATGGCGAGCAGGCTGCCGACGAAAAAACCGAACAGAACGACGAGGCTGACGCGTCGTGCGTATGCGAGCCAGGCCACGCCGACGACGACGGCCATCATCGACGTCGCGAAAACCGGACCGGGCACGTTGCCGACGTAGAGACGGATGGAATCGACCGCGCTGGCCGACGGGCTGAAGAACCGGTACCACGTGGCGATCGGGTCGAGGTTGTTGGTGCCTCCGTTCGGATCGAAGAACGTGCTGGTCGCGCCCCGGGTCGCCAGCGCGATCACGGCGTAAGCGAGCAGGCCGGCCTGGGCACGGATCGCCGGCATGTACCTGGCCCGCAACAGCTCGAGGACCACGGCGAGAGCGGCGACGTAAGCGGTGATCGCGATCCCGGCTCCGGCGCCCACCAGGGCGACGCCGATCACGGCCGCGATCAGCGGGCTCGCGCCGCCGTGGAGAAAATGGCTGCGCCACACGATGCGTGAGGCGATGAGGCCGACGGCGCCCGCGGCGCACGCGACGGCGAGCATCTGCACCGCCGGCAGCTTGAAGATGATCAACCCCGCCACGACAGGCGGAAGCAGCGCGATGCCCGAGACGAGATCGGCGGGCAGCGTCGCCGGCTTGAACGCGGCTCGGTCCAGCCAGGCTCCAGCTCCGATCAACCACGAACCCGGCGGCCTGGCCCTGAGTTCGCGGGAACCCCCGGACGGCACGGGGGGATTGTAGGCGAGGGGCCCAGGACCCGGCCCCTTAGCCGCCTCGGCGGCATGGGTGATAATCGGCAGGCTCGTGTCGCTTCCTGGCCGACGTTTTCTCGCGACGATCGGGGCGCTGTGGTTGATCGGATTGGCGGCCTTGAGCGGATTCGCCGCCGCGTTGCCCGATTCCACGTGGTTCTTGCTCAAGCCACTCCCCGGCCAGGGGCGATCGGCGATCTTCGCCCTTGCCGTCGACCCGCACGCCAACCAGAACGTGGTCGCCGCGAACTCGCAGGGCACGCTGCTCAGGAGCACCGATGGCGGCGGCGCGTGGACCTCCGTGCACACGGGGAAGGCCACGATCAACGCCATCTCTTACAGCCCGTACACGGCCGGCCTGGTCCTCGCGGGCACGCGGGGCGCGGGCGCCCTGGTGAGCAGCGACTCGGGCGCAACATGGTCGGCGCCGACCGGCCTCGACGGCCGAAACGTCCGCGTCTTCGCCTTCGCGCTCGACCTGATCGCCGCGGGCACCGACCGCGGCGTCTACACGAGCCTCGATGGCCGCGCCTGGACCCCCTCCGCGCTGTCCAACCGCAGCGTCAGCGCGCTCGCCGTTCTCGCGATCCACGAGCCGGTGCGCCTGGTCGCCGGCATCGATACGCAGACGCCCGGCACGCTCCCCCTGTTCCAGAGCCTCGACGCCGGCGCGACCTGGAGTCAGCTCAACCCGCCGATCACGGGCACGATGACGGTGCGCCTGGCCGCGGGTCCGCTGCCGCCGACCGGTGCCGTCAGGCCGCTCCTGGCGGGAACGAACACGGGCCTGTTCCTGTCCACGGACAACGCCGGGACGTTCCACCCGCTGAGCGGAGGCGGCCTGCTGCCGACGACCGACTACACGCAGGCGGCCTTCGTCACGAGCCACTACGACCGCTTCTACATGGCGAGCGACGGAGGAGGGTCACGCGCGGGCGGCCTGTGGCGGACGAACGACCAGGGCCAGACCTTCGCCTCGCTGCAGCCGCCGCAGCCCGCCGTGACGGCGCTCGCGGTCTCGAACGACGAGCAGCCGACGCTGTACGTGGCCACGTTCGAGCCCGCGACGCACGCACCGTCGTTGTGGGTCTACCACGACACCGGCGGCACGCCGGTCGGGCCACCCGCGAGCCCGGGTCGAGTGGTGAGCGGCGCGCGGCCCGCAGTGTCGCCCGACCGCTCCAGCGTGACCCAGATCTTCTCCTCGCCGCAGGTGCCCTACATCGGCCTCGGCCTGGGCGCGCTGGCGGTGATCCTCACCGCGATCGTGGCCCACCTCCGCGGCCGCCGCGGGTAGCCGTCTAGACTCGGACTCTTGTGACGTCGCCGCACGAGCGCCTGCGCGAGCTGGGCATCACGCTTCCCAAGCCACCTCCCCCGGCCGCCTCGTACGTGCAGACAAAGCAGGTGCCGGTCGGCGACGGCCGCGCCCTTCTCTACGTCGCCGGCCAGGTGTCCGCCGACGGCGACACGCTGCTGACCGGTCGTTGCCCGGACGAGGTGCCGGTGGAGGAGGCGACGCGGCGCGCCCGGCTCTGCGGCCTGCGCGTGCTGGCGCAGATGGAGGCCGCGGTCGGCCTGGACAACATCGTCGAGGTGATGCAGCTCATCGGCTTCGTCCTCTCCGCCGATGACTTCGGCGATCAACCGAAGGTGATGAATGGCGCATCCGACCTCCTGGTCGAGGTGCTCGGGGTCGCGGGCAAGCACACTCGGGCCGCGCTCGGCACCAACGCGCTCCCGTTCTCGGTGACCATCGAGATCGCGGCGGTGGCGGTTGTCCGCACCGGCTGAGGAGCGCCACCTCACGGACGGGCGTCGTTTCAAGCTGGCCCGGCCTGGCGCCCTCTTGATCGGGAGCCTGCTCTACCTCGGCGTGATCTTCGGGGTCATGCTCTGGCGCGGCATCTCGATCGAGCCCGAATGGGTCGTGCTCGCGCTGCTGGTGATCGCGATCGCGATGGGTCGCGGGATGGTGTTCATCGCCGATTGGGGGCCGTTCCTGCTCCTGTTCTTCGCCTACGAGGCAATGCGCGGCTTTGCCTCCAAGACAGGGTTTGCGCCCAACGACCTGTCAGGCCTCGAGCGGACGGTCTTCGGTTCCCTGCCCACGGTCACGCTCCAGCATGCCTTCTACAACCCGAACACGGTGAGCTTGCAAGACCTTGTCGCCATGTTCTTCTACTTCATGCACTTTCCACTTCCGATCCTCGTCGGCTTCGTCTTCTGGTGGCGCAGCCGCGAGCATTACCGCCGCTACATCGCGGCGCTGCTGCTGATGTGCTTCCTCGCGTTCGTCACTTACGTGTTCTGGCCGTCGGCGCCGCCGTGGCTCCAGTTCCAGCTCCACGTCGCGCCCGACGACGTGGCCGTGCACAAGATCCTCAACGAGACGGTGCAGAAGCTCTGGGGCAACAACTACATCGTGTCCCCCATCTACACGCACCTGAACCCGAACCAGTTCGCTGCGTTTCCGTCCCTGCACGCCGCGTTCCCGGCGCTCGCCACGGTCTACGCGTGGCGGCGCTACAGGTGGCTGGCGGTCGTGCTTGCGCTCTGGACGTTTGGCGTGCTGCTGTCGATCGTGTACCTCGGCGAGCACTACATCGTCGACGCGCTCTGCGGGTTCGTCTACGTGGCGGCGGCGACGCTCCTGGTCGAAGGGTTCGTGCGCTGGAGGGCGCGCCGGCGCGGCCGAGGGGGCGCCGCCGCTATGCCTGCCACACCTTCCGCATGATCGCCCTGGAGAGCTTCTCCGGGTCGTGGTGCGACGGCTTGCGCACGTTGACGACGTCCGACGCGATGAACCGGACCTCGGGGTGCCGCGCGGTGTCCGCCGGCCGGAAGATGACCGGCGCCTGACCCCCGGTCGGTGCGTAGGCATTGTTCGAGTTGACGAGCACGAAGTCGAAGAGATTCGCTCCGACGTGCTCGCGGATGACGCGCAGGTAGTCGTGGACGCCGTAGCCGTCGGTCTCGCCCGGCTGCGCGGCCAGGTTGCAGATGTAAAGCTTCAACGCCGCCGACGCCTTGATCGCCTCGACCATCCCCTCGACCAGAAGGTTGGGGAGGATCGACGTGTACAGCGAGCCGGGGCCGACGATGATCAGCTCCGCGTTCAGGATCGCCTGCGCCGCCTCGGGGTTGACCTGCACGCCATCCGGCTTGAGGAACACGTGACTGATGGGCGCGTGCTGCTTGGGGATCTGTGACTCGCCTTCGACGGTGCCGCCGTTGATCGAGGCGACGAGGGTCACGTCCTGCAGCGTCGACGGCACGATCGTGCCCTTGACGGCCAGGACTTTGCCCGACTCGCGCAGCGCCTGCTCGAAGTTTCCGGTGACGTCCGCCATGGCCATGATGAAGAGGTTCCCGAAGGCGTGGCCGTCGAGCGAACCCTCTTTGAAGCGATGGTCGAACAGCTGCTTCATGAGCGGCTCGGCGTCGGCCAATGCGATCAGGCACTGCCGGAAATCGCCCGGCGGCAGGATGCGGTACTCGTCGCGCAGGCGTCCTGACGAGCCGCCGTCGTCGGCGACGGTGACGATCGCCGAAAGGTTGGAGGTGTACGTCTTCAAGCCGCGGAGCAGGGAGCTCAGGCCGGTGCCGCCGCCGATGGCGACGATCCGCGGGCCGCGTCCTCGCAGACGGAAGGCGTGGATGACCTCGACGAGGCTGCCGGTGTTCGTGCCCGGGAGGAAGGGGCCCAGCACGGACTGCGTCAGCTTCAAGTAGCTCACGACCAGGAGCCCGACGCCGAAGATGCTGAAGACGATGGCGCGCGCCCAGTAAGGGAGGAACTGGAGCGTGATGTAGTAGAAGCTCGACGGAAGGTGGGCCGTCTGGTAGATCTCTTTGAGGGCGTATGCGACACCGAGCACGAGGACGAGCTCGGAGACCATCAGCAACAGCAGCCAACGTTTGATCTGAAGGCCCGGTGTGAGCCACCGAAGCCACGACGTGGTCGAGCTAAGCCTTTTGGCCATCTACCCCTGCTGCAACAACGACTGGAAAACGTGCAAGGTTACTCAGGTACTACGCTTCATTGAAGTATGGGGACTTTGCGGGGAGCGCGTCGACTGTTTCGCATGGTCGCGTTCGGGCTCCTCACCGCGGCGATCGCGACCGAGCTGGCCAAGCCCGAAGCCGAACGGACGTGGCACGGCCGCGTGTTCGGCGTGGTGCCGTACGACTTCCGGCTGCCGACGTGGCAGCGCATCCGGGACGCGTACTGGAACCCGGAGTCGGACGAGCTCTTCAGCGACCGGGTTTTCGGAGTGGGGTGGGCGGTGAACCTGTATAAGGCGAAAACCCTCATGGAGGACGTTTTCCGAAGCCTGATGGGGACCCGCGAGTCGCTCTCGATCCGGATGAGGACACGCTCTGGGGGCGGTAGGGAGTAGCCGAGCCGCCGGAGGCGCCGTCCTTAGAATGGTTCGCCCGGCCTGAACTGGGCCCCGCTTGGGGAGTGGCGCAACGGTAGCGCAGCTGACTCTGGATCAGAAGGTTGAAGGTTCGAATCCTTCCTCCCCAGCCAATGCTCCTTGCTCTTCGTGACCGCCATTGTGGCCATCCTGGGGTGGC
>JBKPCW010000044.1:0-2925 GCA_046727555.1 Candidatus Dormiibacterota bacterium
ACGAAGGTGATCGTCTGCGGCGCGGTCAGCGCTTTGCCGTTGGCGGTCTTCGCGCCCGAACCGATGGTCACCTGGTACTGCGTGTTGGGCGCGAGCGCGCCGCCCGCGGGCTGCACCGCGAGCGTCCGGCTGTTGTCGGCCCACGAGTAGGTGACGTTGGTCGCGGGCGTGATCTGGACCGCGCTTTCGGTCGACGGGTGGTCCATGGGCTGGTTGAAGGAGACCAGGATCGGCTGCTGCAGCTGCACGCTGCGATTACCGTCGAGCGGGCTCGCGACCTGGACCTGCTGGGACAGGCCTCCCGGCTGCTGCAGCATCGCGTAGAGGACGACCGAGGCGATCAGCAGGAATCCCGCGGCGGCGCCGGCCCAGGCGAGGCCAGGAGGCGCGAACGCCCGTCGCCACCACGACTGGCGGCCCTCGCTCATCGTCCAGGCCTCGTTCATCAGCTGGCGGCGCAGGCCGGTGCGGAAGGCCTCGTCCAGCGGCGGTTCGGCGACGGTGGACGAGCTCAACATCGCCGCGATGTGGCGAAGCTCGCCGTCCTGCAGGACGTCGTCCAGCTCGGGGTCGTGGTAGGAGTTCACTCGACCGGCCTCAGGCTCGATGCCTCGTCACGCAGCCTGGTGACGCCACGGTGGATGAGCAGCTTCACGGCGCCCGCCGACTTGCCCATGGCGACCGCGATGTCTTCGATCTTCATGTCCTCCTGGAACTTGAGCACGAGCGCCGTCCGCTGCTGGTGGGGCAGCGCCTCGACCAGCACCCAGATCCGCCGAATCTCGTCGCGGTGGGCGGCCAGATCGTCGAGCGCCGGCCCGGCGACCGAGAGGTTGTGGAAGTCGTCGAGCGGCTGGGCGGTCCGGAGCGTGCGGTAGCGGTCGGCGATGGCGTTGACCGCGATCTGGTACAGCCAGGCAGCAAAGGGCCGCCCCGTGTCCTGGTAACGGGGCATGGCCTTCAGAGCCTTCATGAAGACTTCCGAAGTGACGTCCTCTGCCGCGGTTTGCTCCCTCACTCTTGAATACACGAACCTGTAGATCTGCTGGAAGTGCCGGTCGTAGAGCGCCCCGAATTGACGGGGATCCCGCTTGGCGTGCTCGACGAGCTCTCGCTCGTCGTCGCGTGACGGGTCGCTCACCGGCCGTTCAGCCTGCGCCGACTCAAACGGGTCGCCTCTGGAGCTGGTTACGAGATCGCGGCATGCGTGAGCTCTCGATTATCAAGCCACCCGCTTAAAGGTGGCGTCCTGGGGCCGATGGGCACGACATCTTGGGCCTGGGGCGTAGGCGATAACAAGATCTGGATCTGCCGGTGGCCGATATAATTCGGGCGTCCCTTGATCGAGCGGTACACGCCGCCCGCGATTCGAGCGGTCTGGTCAGACCAGCACAAATATGAGCTCTGGCTGCGGATCGAGGTCCTCGCCTGCGAGGCGTGGGCCGCGCTTGGGCGCATACCCGAGGCTGCGCTGCCGAAGATCCGCAAGGGCACATTCGACGCAACGAAGATCGCCGAAGTCGAGTCACGGGTGGGCCACGACGTCATCGCCTTCCTCACGGTCCTGAACGAGTCAATCGGCCAGCCCGAGGCGCGATATGTGCACCTCGGCATGACGAGCCAGGACCTCAACGACACCGCGATGGCGATGCAGATGGTCGAGTCGGCAAGGCTCATCGCAAGTGACCTGGCCGCCGTGCGCGAATCCGCGGCCGACCTGGCGATCAAGCACCGCCGCACCCTCATGGCCGGCCGGACGCATGGCATCGTCGCCGAGCCCATCACGTTCGGTTTCAAGGTCGCGGGCTGGGTGGCCGAGCTCGACCGCTCGCTCGCCGGCCTCGAGGAAGCGGCGGAGGCCGCCGGCGTGGGACGCGTGAGTGGAGCCGTGGGCACGCACGCGACGATCGACCCACGGGTCGAGGAGCACGTCTGCCGCGAGCTCGGGCTCAGGGTCGACCCGGTGTCGACCCAGGTCGTCGCGCGGGACCGCCACGCCCGTTTCATGGGGGCGCTGGCCATCGCCGCCGGGACGCTGGAGCGCATCGCGACCGAGATCCGGCACCTGCAGCGCAGCGAGATCGGCGAGGCCTTCGAGCCTTTCGGCAAGGAGCAGAAAGGGAGCTCGGCCATGCCGCACAAGCGCAACCCGGTGCTGACCGAACGAGTTTGCGGGCTCGCCCGTGTCGTGCGCGGCCACCTGGTGACGGCGATGGAGAACACGGCCTTGTGGCACGAGCGAGACATCAGCCACTCGTCGGCTGAGCGCGTCATCTTTCCCGACGCCTGCGCGGCGGTCGACTACATGACGATCGAGATGGGCAAGGTGCTGCGCGGCCTGGACGTCCGGCCGGAGCGGATGCTCGCCAACCTGCAGTTCGCGGGCGGCGTCGTCTTCTCGCAGCGCGTCCTGCTCGCGCTCGTCGAGAGCGGCATGTCGCGCGAGGACGCCTACCTGGTCGTCCAGAAGGCGGCGATGCAGGCCATGGACGATCCCGCGACCGGTTTCCGGGCGCTCCTGGAGAAGGACGAGGAGGTGGCGCGCCGGATCGGCGCCAGGATGGACCAGGTCTTTGACCCGTGGGCCGGCCTGGAGCACACCGAGCTCGCTTACGAACGCATCGGCCTGGGAGTCAAGACGCCGTGATCGCCGGGCCCGCGCTCAACGCCACCGAGCTGCCGCTCGACGTCTTCGCCAGGGGCAAGGTCCGCGACACGTACAACCTGGACGACGGCCGGCTCCTAATGGTCGCCACCGACCGCATCTCCGCGTTCGACCACGTACTGCCCAACGGCATCCCCGACCGGGGCAAGGTGCTGACGCAGCTGTCGATCTTCTGGTTCTCCCAGACCGACACCTTCCAGGCCAACCACCTGATCTCGGGCATGGTCCCCGACCTCCCCGCGGTGCTGAAGAACTTCCGC
>JBKPCW010000045.1:0-7660 GCA_046727555.1 Candidatus Dormiibacterota bacterium
GGTCCCAGATCCGGGCAAAGCGCCGAGCAGCGCAGCGAGCGCATCCGTTGATGCGTGAGCGAGCAGCGCAGAAGCTGCGCCCGGAGATGGGCCGCATGGGCGCCGAAGATCCGGCGAGGCCTTTTCCGGCCGGGCCTCTAGACGGCCTCTAGATCTCGGAGTCCCAGGTGGGGCGCTGTTCGACCACGACGGCCTCGACGGCATCGACGAACTGCTGGATGTCGGTCTCCGTCATCGGGGTCGACAGCGCCCCCATCAGCCGCGGCGCCATCAGCACGCCGTGGTTGACCAGGCCCAGGAAGAGCGCGCGCGCTTTTTTCTTGTCGGCTCCGGCCACAGCACGGTAGTCGACGGCGGGCGCGTCCGTGAAGTGCAGTGCCAGCATCGAGCCGGCTCCGTTGACCTGCACCTCGACGTCGTGCGACGCGAACACCTCAGTGAGCTGTTCGCAGACGCGGGCACCCTTGCGATTCAAGTCCTCGTAGACGTCGGGCGTGAGCTCGCGCATCGTCGCCACGCCGGCCGCCATGCCCAGCGGATTGCCGTTGTACGTGCCACCCTGCGCGATGCTTGGGTTGCCGCGCGGGTCGAGCAGCTCCATGACATCGGCCCGCCCGCCGAACGCGGCCACCGGCAGGCCGCCGCCGATGATCTTGCCCAGCGTCGTGAGATCCGGCGTGACGCCGTACAGCTGCTGCGCCCCACCGGGCGCGACGCGGAAGGAGATGACCTCGTCGAAGATCAGCAGGATGCCCAGCTCGCGAGTGACTTCGCGCAGCCGGCGCAGGAACTCGGGAGTCGCCGCGATCACGCCTCCCGCGCCGATGATCGGCTCGAGGATGACCGCCGCGAGCTGAGCGGCCTCGCGGCGGATGATCCGCTCCGCCGCGTCGGGGTTGTTGAAGGGCAGGACGACGACCTGTTCGAGCGCCCAACCTGGCGTGCCCATCGAGTCGGGCCTCGCCACCGGCTCGTCCGCCGGCCCCGCCTCGGCCACCGCCGGGTGGGTGCTGACCTCGGCGTAGTCGTGCGTGCCGTGGTAGCCACCCTCCATGCGCGCGATCTTCGGCCGGCCCGTGAACGCGCGCGCCAGGCGCATCGCGAACATCGTGGCCTCGGTGCCCGAGTTGCAGAACCGGACCGCGTCCAGGCTGGGCACGCGTTCGCACAGGATGGTCGCGAGCTCGACCTCGACCGGGTTGGCGGCCGCGAAACCCGTGCCGCGCGCGGCCTGGCGGCGGATCGCCTCGACGACCTTTGGATGGGCGTGGCCGAGGATCATCGCGGTGTAGTTGCCGAGCATGTCGATGCGTTCGGTGCCGTCGACGTCCCACACGCGGCATCCTTCACCGCGGTCGATGTAGAGCGGGTAGGGGTCGAAATAGGTCGTCGTGCGGGTGGTGCCGCCGGGCATCACGGTGGTCGCGCGCTCGTGCAGCGCGCGCGAGCCTGGTGTGGTCTGTCGGTACACGGCCTCGGGATCGACCACGTGGCTACGATAGCCGCATCACTCCGCAGGAAGCCGAGCAGGTCGAACGCGCCAACGCGACCGGGCGCACGCCGGTCGTCTTCGTACATGGGCTGTGGCTCTTGCCGAGCAGCTGGGACCGTTGGAGCGACCTTTTCGAGAGCGCGGGCTTCTCGGCGGTCAGGCCGGGCTGGCCTGACGATCCGCAGACCGCGGCCGAGGCCAGGGCCAGGCCGGAGGTGTTCGCGGGCAAGAGCGTGGGTAAGGTGGCCGACTATGTCAGCGGCATCGTCAAACGTCTCACCAAGAAGCCGGCGGTGGTGGGCCACTCGTTCGGCGGCCTTCTCGCCCAGATCGTCGCCGGCCGCGGCCTCGCCGCTGTGACCGTGGCCATCGACCCCGCGCCGTTTCGCGGCGTCCTGCCGCTGCCCTTTTCGGCGCTGAAGGCCGCGTCGCCGGTGCTCACCAACCCCGCCAACCGGAACAAGGCCGTGGCGCTGACGTATGAGCAGTTCCGCTACGCCTTCGCCAACGCGGTGGGCGAGGACGAGGCCAGGCAGCTCTACGAGACCTTCGCGGTTCCCGGGGCCGGCAAGCCGTTGTTCCAGGCCGCGTTCGCCAACCTGAACCCGTGGACCGAGGCCAAGGTCGACACGGCGAACCCGCAGCGCGGCCCGCTGCTGATCATCGAAGGCGAGAAGGACAACACCGCGCCATGGGCGATCGCCAACGCCTCTTTCAACAGGCAGAAGCGCAACCCCGGACTGACCGAGATCAAGAAGATCCCGGGTCGCGGCCACGCGCTGGTCATCGACGCCGGGTGGAGGGAGGTCGCGGAGACGGCGCTCGACTTCGTCAAGCGATTCGTCTGAGCTCGACCCTGAGCCACCTCGAGGGTGGCCTCTCTGGCAAGACGTACGCGGCTGACGCGCTGATGGGGCTCGACCCGGCCGACCAGAGGCCGCTGCTCGCGCGCTACGACCTGGCGAAGGCGGCCAGGACGCTGACACGCGAGGCGGTCGCATCGCGGCGCGGCGGGTTGTGGCGATGGCGCGAGCTTCTGCCCGTGCGCGATCCTCGTTTCGTCGCGTACCTGGGCGAGGGCGACACGGCCCTTTTGCCCTGGCGCGCGTTCGGCCTCACGAGTCTGCTCGTCAAGCGTGAGAGCCTCAACCCGACGGGCTCATTCAAGGCTCGCGGCATGGCCGTCGCGGTGAGCCGCGCCGTCGAGCTTGGCGCCCGTCACCTCGTCGCCCCCTCGGCCGGCAACGCCGGAGGTGCGCTGGCGGCTTACGCGGCGGCGGCCGGCGTCCGCGCGACCGTGGTCATGCCGGCCGACGCGCCGGCGCAGAACCAGGTCGAGGTGCTGGCCACCGGTGCGGACCTGATCCTGCTCGACGGGCTCATCTCCGACTGCGGCCGCCTGGCGGGGATGATCCGCGACGAGCTTGGCGCCTTCGACCTCAGCACGCTCAAAGAGCCGTACCGAGTCGAGGGCAAGAAGACCATGGGCTTCGAGCTCGCCGAGCAGCTGGGCTGGAGGCCGCCAGAGGCGATCGTGTATCCGACCGGCGGGGGCACCGGCATCGTCGGCATGTGGAAGGGTTTCGCCGAGCTGGAGGCTCTCGGCCTGGTCGGCGCGGGCCGGCCGCGCATGTTCTCGGTCCAGGCCGAAGGGTGCGCCCCGATCGTCCGCGCGTTCAGAGAGGGCCAGAGGTTCGCCACGCTGTGGGAGGACGCCACCACCGCCGCGGCAGGCCTCCGGGTCCCTTCGGCGGTCGGCGACTTCCTGATCCTCGACGCCGTCCGCGCGTCGGGTGGCGCCGCAGTCGCGGTGCCGGAGAAGGAGATCGTCGCCATGCGCTCGCGGCTCGGGCGCCTCGGCCTTGGCTACGCCGGCCTGGAGACGGCCGCCGCGGCCGCCGGCCTGGCGGCGCTCGTCGAATCGGGCGACATCGGCAAGGACGAGACGGTCGTGCTGTTCGACACGGGCGCGGGTTTCAAGTCAGACCCGCCGGCGTTCACGCCGCCGCCCTCGGTCGCGAACGATCCGGACCTCTGGCGGGAGAGGGTGATCCCGAGCCTGCGCTCCGCCGGCTAGGCGGTGCGGCGCAGCGCCGCGACCGTCCACAGCGCGCCCCTGTCGTCGAGCACCGTGCGCAGGCCTCGGCTTTCCGACGTGGCCAGGATCTGGCGCGGCGGGTGCAGGAACACCTGGAACTCGCGACGCGTCATCCGGAAGATCAGGTTGGCCAGCGCAAGCCCGATCGCCGTCCACCACACACTCCGCGGATAGCTCATGACCAGGACCTGCCGCGCGTGGTCGGCCGCGGCGCCCGCCAGTCGGGGCATGTCGGGGTAGCAGCAGATGACACGGTTCATGACCACCACGTCGGCGGCCTCGACCTGCGCCGCCGCTGCGGCGAAGTCCATGACCCTGCGCTCGACGCGGTCGCCCAGGCCTGCCTCGTCCAGCAGCTCGCGCGCGACCTTCTCGTAGGTGGGCGTGAGCTCGACGCTGATCGCGCGCGCCGCACCGGCCTTCAGCAGCTCGAGCTGGATCGCGCCGATGCCGCCGCCGACCTCGAGGAGCGTGCGCCCCTCGACGCCCTGGGCGCGCAGGAAGTCGACGATGCGACGTGAGGTGGCGTCGAGGCCCTTGCGCCGGTAGCGCCGCGCCTCGGCGCCGGCGCTGCGCTCGCTGAAGATCCACCGGTAGCCCTTCGGCGAGCAGCAGTCGGTCACCAGCTCTACAACCAGCCGCGCCGTTTGAACAGCCACAGCTGGATCCCGATCGCGATCAGCATCGTGCCTACGCCGACGGCAAACGCCGCGTATGGCGTCTCGAGGATGCTGACCAGGTAGGCGAAGTTCATGCCGTAGAAGCCGGTGAGGAAGCTCAGCGGCAGAAAGAGGCTCGCGATCACCGTCAGCGCCTTCGTCGTCTGGTTGAGCCGGTTCGAAACCGTCGACAGGTAGACGTCCATCGCGCCGGTCAGGAGGTCGCGCAGCGAGTCCGCCGTCTCGTACTGGCGGACGATGTGGTCGTACACGTCGCGGTAGTAGAGCGTCATGTCCTGCTGCTGCAGGTGGATGCCGTGCGTGATCAGCGCCTGGAAGACATCGCGCTGAGCGCCGAGGAAACGGCGCAGCTCGGTGACCGTGTGCTTGAGGTGGTAGATGCGGCGGAGCTGCTCCTCGGTGGCCTTGGCCGTGATCTCGTCCTCCAGCTCGTCGACCTCGTCGTCGAGCTTGTCGAGCACCGGGAACGAAGCGTCGACCAGCGCGTCGATCGCCATGTAGGTGAGGAAGGCCGGCTTGCCCTTCGTGAGCTCCGGGCTCTTGTGGATCCGTTCCTGCAGCTCCTTCAGCTGCGTCGACGGCTCCTGGTGGACGGTGATCAGGTAGTGCTCGCCGACGAACAGGTGCTGCTCCCGCAGCGCGACGTCTCTGTTGTCCCAGACCGCGACGAAGATGACGGTGAAGTTGTAGTCAGCGTACTCGTCGACCTTGGGCCGCTGGTTCTGGTGGCGGATGTCCTCGATGGTCAGGGGGTGGAACCCGAAGGTGCGCTCGAGCAGGTCGTAGTCGGCGTCGTCGGGCGCTTCGATGTCGAGCCAGAAGCCTTCCTCGTGGGCGGCGCTGAAGCAGCGCGTGATGTCCTCGACGCGAATGGCGGGAGTTTGCCCGGACGTGGTCAGCAGCGTGCGCAAGTCAGGTGCACAGTCTGGCGCAACGGACGGGAGATGCACCCCGTTGGGCGGCTACTTGATGCCCGAGGCCGCCGCCGTCACGCCGAGGGCGACGTAAGTCACCGCCGAGGCCTGGCCGGTACGTCTCCGCGCGAGCGCGCTGCTCATGAGCCGCTTCGCCACCGCCGAAGCTGTCAGCACATAGGTGACGTCGACCGCGACCGCGATGGCGACGTACACCACGCCGAGGGCGGCCACCTGTGGCGCGATGGGCCGCGCCGGGTTCAAGAACTGGGGCAGGAAGGCGACGAAGAACACGACCACCTTGGGGTTTAGCAGCTGCGTGACCACGCCCTGGCCGAAGATGCGGCCCAGGCCTGCCCGTCCAGGCTCGGGGGTCTCTTCCGCGTGGCGCCAGCGCTGCACGCCCAGGTAGACGAGGTAGGCCGCGCCGGCCCACCTGAGCACGCCGAGCGCGGCCGCCGACGCCGAGAGCAGCGCGGCGACCCCCGTTGCGGCGCCGGCAAGCCAGATGACCTCGCCGGCTTCGATGCCGAACATCGAGGCGAAGCCGGCGGCCCGGCCCTGAGACAGCGCGCGCGCCGTGACGTACAGGACGCCTGGGCCTGGAGAGACCGTGAGCAGGAAGGTGGCGAGGGCGAACAGCAGAAACGTGGTCGGCGAGGGCATGCCCGGGGAATTATCGGCGGGCGCCGATGCCACGCAGCATGGCGATCGCGCTCGCGTCGAGATGGTCCGCCAGCTCGACGGCGGCGAGGTTCTCCTCGATCTGCGCGGGCGTGGTCGCGCCGAACAACGCGGTCGCGACGCGTGGGTTGAGCAGCGCGAACGCGATCGCGAGGGTGGCCGGCCGCGTGCCCAGCTCATGTGCGAGCGAGCTCAGCTCACCGGCCGCGGCCAGCGGCTCCGCATAGTCGCGATCGTCGATGCGGGCGGTAATCCGGCCGCGCGCGGCCGGGTCTGCGTACTTGCCGCTCAAGGCCCCGCCGTACAGCGTGTAGCTGGCGACGACGCTGGTCCCGGCGTAATCGAGGGCTTCCTCTATCTCCCGGCCCTCCACGGCCGCGCGGATGACGAGGTTGTACGGGAGCTGGGCGGCGCACGGTCCCGCCACGCCGCGCCTCTCTGCGATCGATGCGGCTTCGGCGATGAGCGCGGCCGGCCAGTTCAGCACGCCCCAGGCCCGCAGCTTGCCCGCCTGAATGAGCGCGGTGACCTCGTCGACCACCTGCTCGACGCTCAACCCCTCGGGTGGTTCCGCGGCGTACGCGAGGTCGAGATGGTGCAGCTGCATCCGGCCGAGCGACGCCTCCAGCTCTTGGGCCGCGTCCTGCTCGGGCCAGAACTCCCACCAGAGCTTGTTCGCCAGCAGAACCTCGTCCCGCTTCCAGCCTGTGGCCCGGAACAGCTCTCCGAACAAGACCTCTGAGTAGCCGGTCTCGAGTGGCGCACGCCCGGTCTCGTCGTTGTAGCGCGCATCGTCCAGGAAGTTGATTCCGACCTCACGCGCCTTGCGCAGTACGGCGAGTCCGACATCGCGCGGGACGCGCTCGAACGTGCGCCACGAGCCCAGTGAGAGCCGCGAGACATCGAGCGGTGACGCGCCGAGGTGCCGTCTGGACAATGGCACCCGTCATTCATAGCTCACAGCTGCCACCATTGCCGCGTGCAGCCGCAAGACCCGTCCGCGCCGCACTGGTCACCCGACGGGTTCTGGTGGTGGGACGGATCGCGGTGGGTGCCCGCCGCGCAGGCGCCGATGCCGCCTCCGCCCGGAACGCCGCCGCTCTACTACCAGCCGCCGCCGTTCGAATGGAAGCCCTCGCCCGGCCTGCGGCCGTTTCTCATCGTCATGCTGGTCCTGCAGGCGCTGGTTACAGGTGTGTTCGTGCTCGCGGGCGTCGCCGCGGTCAGCACCGGGGACAACGACTCCTCGTCGATCACCCTGCTTGTCGTCGTGGTGACGTTGTTCACCCTGGCCGTTGTCTCCCTGGTCGCGGTGCTGGTGCGTGCCGGGTGGGCGAGATGGGTCGCGCTCGCCTCCGGGATCGCGATGTCCCTGACCTGCCTGGGAGCCCTGGTCGGGATCCCGATCATCGTCGCCGCCGCCCGCGCTCCGCTGCGCAAGCCGGCCGGCGCCTAAAGAAAAAGGCCGGCGCGAAGGCCGGCCTTCCGACGTTCAGCTCGTGTCACGGCGCCGTTCGCATCGGCTCCCGCTTGACCATGTGGACGATCGCCACCAGGACGACTGCCCCGATCAAGGCGACTATGAACGACACGATCAGGCCGGTTGGCTGGGTCCCGAAGATGAGCGAGAAGATGAAGCCGCCGAGGAACGACCCGACGATGCCGAGGACGATGTCCCAGATGATCCCGTAGCCATGCCCGCTCATGATCTTGCCGGCGAGCCAACCGACGATGGCCCCCATGATGAGAAACCCGATCAGATGCATCTTCCGACCTCCATAGGTGTGTGTGA
>JBKPCW010000046.1:0-5067 GCA_046727555.1 Candidatus Dormiibacterota bacterium
TCCTGCATGCCCGACGTGGGCACGGAGTCCACGCTCGCCGGCGCGCCGAGGCGCCGGTTCTCGGCCACGAGCGCGGCCGCGGTGTACTGGGCGACCATCAGGCCGGAGTTCACGCCGGGCTCCTCGGCGAGGAATGGAGGCAGGCCCTGAGAGCGATGAGGGTCGAGCAGCCGGTCGACGCGCCGCTCGGCGATGGCGCCGACCTCGGCCGCGGCGATGGCGAGAAAGTCCGCGGCGAAGGCGAGCGGCTCGCCGTGGAAGTTGCCGTTCGACTCGACCTCGCCGTCCTCGAGCACGATGGGGTTGTCGATCGCCGAGCCCAGCTCGATCTCGGCCGTCCGGCGCGCGAAGTCGAGGGTGTCGCGCGCGGCCCCGGCCACCTGCGGGCTGCAGCGCACCGAGTAGGAGTCCTGCACGGCGTGCTGCGAGTGCCTGTGCGAGGCCACGATCTGTGAGCCGGACATCAGCTTCGCGAGGTTGGCGGCGCTGGCCGCCTGGCCGGGATGAGGTCGCAGCTCGTGGAGGCGCGGCTGGAAGGTGCGGTCGGTGCCGAGAAGAGCCTCGGCGGACATCGCCGCGGTGACGTCCGCGGTGCGAAAGAGACGCTCGGCGTCGGCGCACGCCAGGACGAGCATCCCGAGCATGCCGTCGGTGCCGTTGATCAGCGCCAGCCCCTCCTTCGTCTCGAGCTTCACGGGCTTGAGCTTCGCCGCTTTGAGCGCCTGGGCCGCCGGCACGCCGCCGAGCACCTCTCCCTCGCCGACCAGCGCCAGGCCGATGTGGGCCAGCGGCGCGAGGTCGCCGCTGCAGCCGACCGAGCCGTAGCGCGGGACGACCGGCGTGATGCCCTCGTTGAGCATCGCGAGCAGCGCGTCAGCGAGCAGTGGACGCACCCCCGACAGGCCCATCGCCAGCGTGCGCGCGCGCAGCAGCATGGTCGCGCGGACGACCTCGGCGTCGACCGGGGGCCCGATGCCCGCGGCGTGTGAGCGGATGAGCGCGAGCTGGAGCTCCGGCTGGCGCAGCGGCGCGACGCGCGTGCCGGCGAGGGCGCCGAAGCCGGTCGACACGCCGTACACGGGATCGCGTGAGGTCGCGGCGCGCTCGACCCGCGCCCGGCTGCGTTCCATCCTGGTGCGCGCGGTGGCCGCGAGGTCGACCTTCTCGCCGTGACGGGCGACGGCGACGACCTGGTCCTCGGTGAGGCCAGGACCCTTCAGCGTGACCGTCACGAGCAGTAAGGTAGCGCCCCCGGATAGTCCGGACAATCCCGCACATCCGGCGACCGAATGCACGGATAGGCCGGACTATCCGAGGTTCGCGATCAGGGAGCGGACAGGTAGCGCGCCTTGGCCACGACACCGTCCTTCATGCCCAGGACCCACGTCGAGCCCTTCTCGAACCCGCCATCGCCGGCCCTGATGACATGCCGCGCCACCAGGTCGTCGACCAGCTCCCACACGATGTCGCCGTGGGTGCTCAGCACCGCGTGGTCGAGCTTCGTGTCGTCGAGGAACTGGTGCAGACCCTCGAGGCCGTGCCCCTCGGCAAGCTCGTTCGACGTGCGGACCTCGAGCTTGTGCGCGCTGGCCAGAGGCTCCACCGTCTGCACGCAGCGCAGGAACGGGCTGGAGAAGATCGCGGTGATCGGAAACTTCTTGAACATCGCGACGAGCTCGACCGCCTGGACCTGGCCCTTTTTGCTGAGCGGCCGCAGGCGGTCGTCGCCGGTCCAGTGGCTGCGGCTGCCGGCCTTGGCGTGCCGGACGACGTAGAAGGTGCGCAGGTCAGGGCATCCAGCTGCGCAGCCGCTTGCGCTCCAGCGAGTCCCACGCCTTCGGCCACTCGGCCCGCACCTTGGCTGCCGCGATGCGCTCGAGCGCGATGAGCTCTCCGGCGACGAAAGCACGCCGGCCCGTCACTTTCGCGGCCCGCAGCCACGCCTGGGCGGTGACGCTGTCCTGGTGCTCGCCGAGCACGGTCTGCAGCTTCGCCGCGGCGCGGGCGAAGGCGCCGGCGTCCGGTCCGGACACGGACGCGATCGCCTCGGCCGCGTAGCGCGCGCGCTTGGCCAGGATGCGGATCCGGTGCAGCTCCGGGTCGGTAGGCGTCTCGGGGAGCTGGCGCACGGCCGAGCGCAGGCGCCGCCACGGGGTCGTCGCCAGGGCCGGAAGAACAGACGCCGCCGGCTGGTCGGCGTCGGGCAGTGTCATGGGCTGGTGCGCCGCGGCGACGAGCCTCTCGAGAAGGTCGATGTACCGGTGCGAGTCCATGTCCTCGCCAAGCCTCTGGCGCAACGCATCGATCTCGACCTCGAGGAGCTTCAGCAGCGAGGTCGCCGACCGCTGGTCGCTCGCGGGCAGCGAGCTCGCCCTCTCGCGCAAGCGTTCGAGCAGGACCTCGCGGTCGCGCACCGCGCCGAGGCTGAGAGCGAGCCAGCCGAGCTCCAGGCGCAGGGGCTCGGTCCACTCGACGTCGAGCAGCGGTCCGAAGGTGCGCAGGTTGGACCGCAGCTTGCGGGTGGCGACGCGGGCCTGGTGGACAGCCTCCGGGTCGCGGCCCGTGCGCACCAGTGGGTCGTGCTGGAGCAGATTCGCGACCGATTCCGCGAGCGAGTTGCGGATGACCTCTCGCGCGGGGGCGCCGTCGGCCAGCTTCACGGGTGAGACCTCCGGGGCCTCGATCGCGCGCGGCCCGAGGGCGCGGATGTGCTTGGGCGTCGGGTCGGGCGCGCCGGCCCCCGCCCGGCGCAGACGGTCGACGATCGGCGTGATCAGGGCGGCGCCGTCGTCTCCGTTGACCTCGACCTCGATCTCGCGGAACCTCGCGGCGACGCGACGGCCGTCGCGGACCGAGACCTCGTCGTCGACCACCTCGGCCACGCGCACACCGGCCGCGTCGACGAGCCGCACGCGCCGCCGCACGGTGGAAAGGCGCGCCACGGGCACGAGCTCGGAGCCGCGGACGTACGCCCGCACTATCTCGACCGCCGCCTGCGGCGGCTTCCTGGCCCCGCCGTCGAAAGTGATCTCGTCACGCTCGAGCACCGCGTCGCTTTTCGTGGGCGGCAGCTTCAAGGTCCAGCCCTCGCCCGCCCGCCGGCGCAGGGAGACCCCCCAACGGGCCAGGCGCAGGTCGGGCGTGTCGTAGTAGACGGTGGCGAGCCGGAGCGTCTCCGGGTCGGCGACGGCGACGCCGGCGACGACGCCGGCGAGGTCGGGGAGGTGAAAGGCGGGGCCTGCCCCTAGCTTGACCTCTCGCTCGAGCACTTAAGCGTGGGCGACGCCGTTGCCGTGCGCGCTCTCGATCGCGAGCTCCTTGAACCGGTTGTGCGAGTTGAGGCCCTGCACCGTCGCCACCTTGCGCCACCCACCGTCCGGGCCGAGCTCCCACGCGAGCACGTCGTCCGCGAGCGAGATGTCGAGGATCTGCTGCAGGCGGCGGCACAGCCTGGAATCGGTCACGGGCACGACTGCCTCGACGCGGCGGTCGAGGTTGCGGGGCATCAGGTCCGACGAGCCCAGGTAGTACTCGGGCCGGCCGCCGTTGCCGAAGCTGAAGACGCGCGAATGCTCGAGAAACTGGCCCACGATGGAGCGCACCCGGATCCGCTCCGAGAGGCCAGGCACGCCGGGTCGAAGCGAGCACATGCTGCGCACCAGCAAGTCGATCTGCGCGCCGGCCTGGGAGGCCGCGTACAGCGCGTCGATGATCTCCTGGTCGATCAGGTTGTTGACCTTGATGATGATCCGGCCGCCGACGACTGCCTCGCGCTCGATGAGCTGCGTGATGCCCACGCGAAGGTTCGTCGGCGCGACGAGCAGCTTGCGGTAGCGGCTCTGCCGGCTGTAGCCGGTCAGCAGGTTGAAGAGCTCGGTGACGTCGGATCCGAGGTCGGAGTCCGCGGACAGCAGGCTCACGTCCTCGTAGCCGCGCGCGGTGTTGGGGTTGTAGTTGCCCGTGCCCACGTGCAGGTAGTGCTGGATGTGGCCGCCCTCGCGTCGGACCACGAGCGTGACCTTGGCGTGTGTCTTCAAACCGAGCAGCCCGTAGACGACGTGGACGTTCGCCTCCTCGAGGGCACGCGCCCAACCGATGTTGGCCTGCTCGTCGCCGCGGGCCTTGATCTCGACGAGGGCCACCACCTGCTTGCCGCGTTCGGCGGCGCGGATGAGCGCGCGCACGATCGGGCTCGCGGGACCCGACGTGCGGTACAGCGTCTGCTTGATGGCGAGGACGTCCGGGTCGCTCGCGGCCTGGTCGATGAGCGCCTCGACCGAGGTGGCGAAGGAGTCGTACGGGTGATGCGCCAGCACGTCGCCGGCGCGCAGAACCGCGAAGAGGTCGGGCGCCTCGGCGCCGATTCCACGCAGCCGCGGCTGCGTGGTCGGGGTCCACGTGTCCTCTTTGAGGTCGGGCCGGTCGAGCTGCGTGATCACGGCCAGGCTTCCCATGTCGAGCAGCCCGTCGAGCTGGTAGACGTCCGCCGGCTGCAACTCGAGCTCGCGCATCAACAGGTCGAGCACCTCGGCCGACATGCCCGGATCGACCTCGAGCCGCACCACGCGCGCGTGCCTGCGCCGGCGCCGCAGCTCCGTCTGGATGGCCGCGAGCAGGTCCTCGGCGTCGCTGTCGACGTCGTCGAGGTCGCCGTCCCGCGTGACGCGGAACGGGTGATGGGCGACGATCTCCATCCCGGGGAAGAGCGCCGGCAGGTGCTGCGCGATGACGTCCTCCAGCGGGACGTAGCGCTCGCCCCCGACGGTCGAAGAATCGAGGGCGATGAAGCGCGGCAGCACGGGCGGCACCTTGACTCGAGCGAAGCGGATCTGCCTGCGCTGCGGGTCGCGGACGCGTACCGCGAGGTTCAGCGAGAGGTGCGAGATGTACGGGAACGGGTGGCCCGGGTCGACCGCGAGCGGCGTCAGCACCGGAAAGATCTGCTCGCGGAACACGGTGTGCAGCTGCGTGAGCTCCTTCTTGCTCACCTCGTCGGCGCGGACCAGGGCGATGCCCGCCTGCGCGAGCGCCGGCACGATCTCGCGGTTGTACAGGCCCACCTGGCGG
>JBKPCW010000047.1:0-4312 GCA_046727555.1 Candidatus Dormiibacterota bacterium
GCCGCGACCACGATGTCGCGCCCGTTGCGAAGCCCGCCGTCGGTGCGCAGGCTGACGCGCTCGCGCAGGCGATTGGCGACGAGCACCTGCTGCGTCTCGGCGAGGCCGAGCTCCCACGGCGACCCAGCGTTCTTGATCGAAGAGAGCGGCGACGCGCCCGTGCCGCCGTCGTGACCTGAGACGAGGATGTAGTCGGCGTGCGCCTTGGCGACGCCGGCCGCGATCGTGCCGACGCCGGCCTCGGAAACGAGCTTCACCCCGACGCGCGCGCGGGGGTTCACCGCCTTGAGGTCGTGGATGAGCTGCGCCAGGTCCTCGATGGAATAGATGTCGTGGTGCGGCGGCGGGGAGATGAGCTGCATCCCGGGCTGGGCGTGGCGGAGCCGGGCGATGAGGCTCGTCACCTTGATCCCGGGGAGCTGGCCGCCCTCCCCGGGTTTGGAGCCCTGGGCGATCTTGATCTCCAGCTCGTCGGCGCGCTTGAGATAGCGCGGCGTGACGCCGAAGCGCGCCGACGCGACCTGCTTGACGCGGTTGTCGCGACGCCCGCCGCCGCGGTCGTCGTACGTGTCGGGGTCTTCGCCGCCCTCGCCCGAGTTCGAGCGCGCGCCGACCTGGTTCATGGCGATGGCGAGCGCCTCGTGCGCCTCGGGCGAGAGCGCGCCCAGCGACATCGCCGTGCTGACGAATCGCTTGACGATCTGGGACGCCGGTTCCACCTGGTCGAGCGGAACCGGCTTGCTACATCCCTTGATGTCGAGAAGCTCGCGCAGGGACTGAGGCTCGCCCATGCTCGAAAGCCGGCGCCACTCGCGGTAGGCCTCGGCGTCGCCGGTCTGCGCCGCCTTTTTCGCCGCTCGCACCGCCAGCGGGTTGTACGCGTGGTGCTCGCCCGCCTTGCGGAAGCGGACCCGGCCGTGGTCCTGCATCGCCTCGGGACGCGCTCGCGCATTGCGTTCGATGTCGGCGAGGTCGGCGCCGCCGAGACGCGACGGCACCGCCGGGAAGCACAGCTCCATGACCTCGGCGCCGAGCCCGAGCGCCTCGAGCACCTCGGCGCCGCGGTAGCTCGTGACGCAGGAGATCCCCATCTTGGCCATGACCTTGAGCAGCCCGGCCTCGAGGGCCTTCCGGTAGCGCGGCGCCGCCTCGTCGCCGACCGTCGCGAAGCCGAGGTAGGGGTGGACCGCGCTCGCGCCGATCGTGATCAGGCAGGCGACGTCGTGCACGTCGACGGCGTCGCCGGCGATCGCCACGATGTCGGTCGCCATGCGCCGGCCGATGGCCAGGAGGTGCGAGTGAACGGCGCCGACCGCGAGCGCCATCGGCACGGGCAGGCGATGCGGCTCCTGGCGGCGGTCACTGAGCGCGACGATGCCGTCGGCCCGCGCCGCCTCGTCGCGCAGCCGGTGGAGCGCGTCGCCCAGTGATTCGTCGGGCGAGTACGTGGCGTCGAGCACGGTCGCGCTCTCCAGGACGCGCGCCAGCTCGGCCGCGCCAAGCACCGGCGACTCCAGCTCGAGCAGCTTCCCGTCGGTGGGTATGGCGGGGTGGTGCCGCTGCAACAGCTCCCGGTCGACGCCGCCCTCGGGCTCGAGCGTGAGCCGCCGCGCGCCGAGCAACGTCCGCAGCGACATCACCGCCTTCTCGCGCAGCGGGTCGATCGCTGGGTTCGTGACCTGGGCGAAGCGCTGGCGCAGGTAGCCGTACACACGGCGCGGCGTACGGCCGAGGGGCGCGATGGGGATGTCGTCGCCCATCGAGTAAACGGGTTCGGCGCCGGTCTCGGCCATCACCTCGACGACGAACTTGACGTCCTCCGTGCCCCAGCCGTGCAGCGCGTGGTGCGCGGCCAGATCGTCGAGGGGTTCGAGGTCGACGTGGTGGCGTTCCACCGGGACGAGCACGCGGTCGGCGAGCAGCGCGTAATCATGCCGCGCCGTGGCGCGCTCTTTGGCGTCGGCGTCGCGGAGCAGTGTCCCGTCGCGCGTATCGACGAGGAGCATCTGGCCCGGTCCGAGCCGGCCTCGCTCGATGACGTCCTCCGGTGGCATCGCCACCACACCGGCCTCGGAGGCCGCGGCGACGATGCCCTGGCGCGTGCGCTGCCAGCGGAGCGGCCGCAGCCCGTTGCGGTCGAGCGCGGCGCCGACGACCACGCCGTCGCTGAAGGCGAGCGCGGCCGGCCCGTCCCACGGCTCGAACCGGATCGACTGGTAGCGGTAGAAATCGCGCACGGAAGCGGCCAGGTCGCCGCGCCCCTCCCACGCGTCGGGGACCAGGCTCATCAGCGCTTCGCTGACCTCCCACCCACGCTGGACCAGGAGCTCCAGCGCGTTGTCGAGCGACGCCGAGTCCGAGCCCTCGGGCCAGATCGCGCCGCGCAGCGCGGGTTCGAGCTCGGCTTCTCGAGCGCGCATCCAGGCGCGGTTGCCCGTGACGGTGTTGATCTCGCCGTTGTGGGCCAGCATGCGGAATGGTTGCGCGAGCCGCCAGTCCGGCATCGTGTTCGTCGAGTACCGCTGATGGAAGACCGCGAGGCTGCTCTCGCAGCGCTCGTCCTTGAGGTCGAGGTAGAAGTCGGCGAGCCGCGTCCCCGCCATCAGGCCCTTGTAGACGACGGTTCGCGCGGAGCACGACGCGACGTACATCCGCACCGCCTCGGTTTCGGCCGCCTTCTCGATGCGCCGGCGGGCGCGGTAGAGCTCGCGCTCCCACGAGGCACCGTCCAGGCCGGGGTCTTCGACCAGTCCGTGCCAGATCGCCGGCATGGTGTCGCGCGCCCGCGCCCCGAGCGAGTCGACGTCGACGGGCACGGACCGCCACTCCGCCACGTGCAGGTGCTCCTCCACGAGCGAGCGTGCCCTGGAGTCCCATGCGAAGAGGACGACCACCCCGAACCGGCCGCCGAGGAGCCGGTCCGGGACCTGGATCATGAGGCCCGCCCCGTCGCCGCTCTTGCCGTCGGCGTCGAGTCCGCCGCGGTGGGCGAGCCGGGCCAGCGCCTCGACCCCGAACGTGACCGCTTCGTGGCCGAGCGCGGGCGTGGCCACGAAGCCCATGCCGCAGGCCGCCCGGGACTCAGGGAGGTCCCCGGCCCAGGCGAGACGCGAACGAGACAGAGCTGGGGGCACTTGAGTGGGAAGGCTACCGGCCGCCGCCTGCGGCGGCTAGTGCGTGACCACCAAAAAACGCCGCGCTTTTGTTATGCGGTTACTACATCCCGAGGAGCGCCTGCACTCTGAGCGCGACGGCCAGGTTGAGGCGCGTCTCCGGATCCTCGAGGTCGAGGCCGGTGATCTCGCGGATGCGCTCCAGCCGGTAGCGCAGGGTGTTCGGGTGCACCCGCAGGCGCCTGGCCGCGTGCTGCTGCTCGCCGGTCTCGAGGTAGGCGCGCAGCGTGGCCACGAGCGCGCCTTTGCGCGCGGCATCGTGCTCGGTCAGCGGGCCGAGGTGACGCCGGCTGTAATCGACCAGGCGGTCGTCGCTGACCGCAGCGAGCAGCCCGGTCAGGCCCAGCTCGGGCACGGCCACGACCTGGCCCCATCGCTTGAAGCGCGCGAGCGACTCCATCACCGAGGTGACCTCGCGCAGCGCCCCCTCGACGCCCGCGGGGCCCTCGATCGGCGCGCTGAATCCGACCGAGATGGTGAAGCCCGGCTTCCACTCGGTCATCGCCTGCTGGACCTGCAGGCCGAGAGCATGGCTGCGCGCCTGGTGGTCGCCGATCTCGGTGCCGAGGGGCAGAAGGGCGACCACCTGGTCGGAGCGGCCGTGGACGAGCGCGCGCTGGTAGGAGGCCCTGACCACCCCGGCCACTCGGCGCAGGAACTCGCGCTTGAGGGCCTGGATCGCGTCCTCGGAGATCTGCCGCGCGCGGACGAAGCCGCGGAAGTCGTCGATGTCGACGAGGACCACGACGTGGCTGCCGTGCAGCGGATAGCCGACGTGCCTGGCGCGGCGCTGCGCGGCGGCCTCGTCGCCGTACGTGCCGTGCAGGAGGTCCTCGAGGAACTCGCCGCGCACCCGGCCCTCGACCTCCGACAGCTCGCGCTCCTTGGCGATCGAAAGCGCGAGCACCAGCGCCGCCTGCTCGATGGCCATGAAGGCCAGCTCTTCGTTGTGAGAGGGATGGTCGAGGACGGAGATGTAGCCCAGCACCTGGTTGGCCGCGAAGATCGGCGCGATCAGCCTCTCGCGCGACATGCCGAGGTGGGGAAACGCCGGCACCTTCATCGGCCCTCGCCTCGCCTCGACCTCGCGCAGCATGCGCTGGATCTGGGGGTCGAAGAGCACGCGGTGGGGCGTGCCC
>JBKPCW010000048.1:0-6644 GCA_046727555.1 Candidatus Dormiibacterota bacterium
GGCGGGCCGGGCTGGCGCGTCGGCTTGAAGGAGTTGAGGCCCTGGTTGACGGAAACGCTCCAGGAGGCAGCCGGTGGGCCGCCCTTGCTGCCCATGCCGAAGAACGCGTCGGCGCTTCGGCTAGAGAAAGAGTAATTCCCCGGGCCGAGGCCGCCGGCGCCGATTGCCGCCGCGGCGAAGGCCAGGGAGCCGGTGATGACGATGGCCAGGACGAGTACGAAGCGACGAAGGAACATCTGGATCGACTCCATTGCAAAGACGTGTTCCCCCCTGTTTGAGCGCGAGCCGGCCAGGCTCGATCGGCGCAGCCTCTCCACCTCCCAGTGACGGACTCTGCCGTGTCATAACGGGGAGGCGGCGCCGGCGTTACGTCACGGAGACCTACGCCGCCGCCTGAAGCGGTATCGTTGGCGCCTTGCCTCGGGGTCGAGACCGCGTAACGAGTCCACACCTTTGTTCGTTCAAGGTGCCGTGAGGAAAGGGGTAGCTCTCCTCGTCGCCCTGCTGGCCGTGGCCGCTTGCACCGCCAACGGCCCGCTCGCGCCCCGCCCGAGCGCGGTGGCCACGCCCTCGCCGTCACCCAGCCCGAGCCCCAGTCCCAGCCCGGAGGAGAGCCCCACCCCCCCGCCGTCGCCGACGGTCGAGCCGAGCCCGGTCCAGGTGCCGGCCTGGGCCGCCCTTCACGCCTCCTGCGCCGCCCAGCCCGCGGCCGAGGAGGCCGTCATCCAGCTGCAGGGCTCCTCGAACCCCATCCTGGCCGACCTGTCGAACGCAAAGGCGCCGCGCACTCTCTGCGGCATCAGCGGCGGCTCCTTCTCGCCGCAGCTCGTCACCCAGACGATGATCTCCTGGTACGCGACCCAGGGCGCTCCGGGCAAGTCGGGGACGAGCGTGATCGCGATCCTGGACCTGTTCAACGCCACGTCGGCCGTCGCGGCGACCTGGTCAGGTGGCGGATTCCTGGACGGCCTGCACGCGTGGAGCCCCGACCGCGGCTTCCTCGCCTACGTCGCCTCGGATTCGACAGCGGTCAATCTCCACGTGCTCAGCGGCGGCGGCGACCGTGTGATCGCGACCCTCGGCCCGGTGCCGGGCCGCGGCTTCAACCCCAACGAAGACGACGCCTACCTCGCGTTCTCACCGGACGGCGCGTACCTGGCGCTGGTCCAGACGTTCACCAGCTCGGGCGACCAGCTGCAGGTGCGCCGGACCATCGACGGCAGCCTGGCCTTCAGCCTCTCCCGCGCCACGATGGCGACGTGGGGCAGCACCGGCAGCCGCCTCTTCTTCCGGCCGCCGGGCTCCGGACTCGTCCAGTCCTGGGACTCGACGAAGGGAGTGTCCCAGGCGTTCGGCCAGCAGCTCACCTGGATCCGGCCGCGCGCCGGGATCGGCGCCGACACGACGCTCGCGTTCACCGTCCGCGACTCCGCGGGCACGCCGCACACCTGGCTCTACAGCCACGACGGCCGCTCTGGCGGCCAGCTGCCCAGCGTGCGCTCGTCGCCTGCCTGGCTGAACTCGACCAGCTTCTTCTACGCCGAGGAGGCGGCCTGCGGGGCCAACTGCGGCATCGGCCCGGCCTGGCAGCCCGACGGCAAGACTTTCACCTTCGACACCGCGACCCAGACCGAGACCGCGTCCAAGATCACGCAGGTCTACGGATCGTGGCCCCGGCCCGGCCAGACGTGACAACATGACGCCCACCGAGATGGACCAGCTCGCCACGCCCGCGGAGCCTGCCGAGGCAGCGGAGGAGCCCTATTCGCCGCCGCCCGCACCTAGGCCGCCCCGGCTGCCGTCGGCGTGGGGGCAGGCTTTCCCGAGCCGGGAGCGCCGCTGGTGGACGATCGCTCTCGCCGCCACCCTTCTGCTCTCCGCGACAGGGATCGGCCTGCTCTACGTGGACGACAGCAACAACCAGGCCACGATCCGCTCCCTGGCCAACGAGAACCAGTCGCTGAAGGGCCGCAACCAGATCCTGCAGGACCAGCTGAGCACGACCCAGACCAACCTGACGGCCACGCTCAAGGAGCTCGCCTCGACCAAGGCCGAGCTGGCGCACCCGACCCTGGGCATCTGGAACGTGCAGCAAACAATCGACGGTCCGACGATCTACCTGGCTGCCGGCATCCCGGACACGTTCACGTACCACTTGAAGCTGTCCGCCAGCGGGCCCGTGAACGTGAGCATCCTGACCATCGAGCAATGGGCCGATGCCGTCGCATGCGTGGACAACGGGGCAGGGAACACCAACTACTGCATGCACCACAGGGGCACGTTCCACAGCTGGCTGGGAGTGACCAGCGTGAATTACGACTTCCACGAGGCCGAGGGCTGCGCCGCCTACATGGCGGTGATCACGGCCGGCTCGAAGGCCACCGTCACTCCGGACGTGAGCGTGACCTACAACCCGGCGTCCCAGGCGACCGGTACCTGCAGGTAGGCCGGCCGAACAATCCGGGCTAAGCCTGTTCGGACGCCCGAAAGTTAGGGTATCCTATCTTTTGTGATAGGTTCGCCGACACTCGAACGGCGCAGCAGCTTCACCCGCTCCCAGCAGGACTACCTCAAAGCCCTCTACCTGCTGCACGGTGAGGAGCGCCCGGTGTCGACCCGAGAGCTGGCCCAGCGACTGGGCATCTCCTCCCCCAGCGTCAGCGAGATGGTCACGCGCCTCACCGCCCAGGGCCTGGTCGAGCACGACCGCTACCGCGGCCAGCAGCTGACCCGGGAGGGACGCAAGGTCGCCCTCGAGCTGGTGCGCCATCACCGCCTGCTCGAGATGTTCCTGGTCCGCGTCCTCGGCTACAGATGGGACGAGGTGCACGACGAGGCCGAGCGCCTCGAGCACGTCATCTCCGAGCGCATGGAGCAGCGCATCTTCGAGCTCCTGGGCCGGCCCGAGCTCGACCCGCACGGCCACGCGATTCCGACCCTGGGCGGCAAGGTCAAGGCCGTCAGCCGGCGCAGCCTCGCCGAGTCCGAGGCGGGGGAGAAGCTGGTCGTCGAAGGTGTGTCGGACGACGATCCCGCGCGGCTCCGCGAGCTGGAGCGGCGGGGCCTGCGGCCTGGCGCCCGGCTCGACGTCCTGGCCACGAGCGAGTACGAAGGCCCGATCGAGGTCCGGCTGAGGGGCCGGCGCGAGAGCGTCCCGCTGGGCCTGGCGCGCGCGATCTTCGTCGCCGGGGCGCACTAGTGGCCGAGCTCGTTCGCGCGGCGCTCGCCCCGCCCATGGTGGTCGGGGCCGAGAACGCGCTCCCCGGCGAGCTCCGCGTGCTGAGGGCCGCCGAGCGCTCGCTGTCGGGCGAGCGGCGCGGCCTGCGCGCCGTCCTCCCATTCCTCGGCCCGGCTTTCATCGCCGCCGTCGCCTACGTCGACCCGGGCAACTTCGCCACCAACATGGCGGGCGGCTCGCGCTTCGGCTACATGCTGCTCTGGGTCGTGCTGGGCGCCAATCTCATGGCGATGCTCATCCAGTCGATGAGCGCCAAGCTCGGCATCGCGACGGGGCAAAACCTGCCCGAGGTGTGCCGCGACCGCTTCCCGCGCCCGGTGGTCTGGTTCCTCTGGGTGCAGGCGGAGCTGATCGCCATGGCGACCGACCTGGCCGAGTT
Source organism: Candidatus Dormiibacterota bacterium (assembly GCA_046727555.1). Lineage (GTDB taxonomy): Bacteria > Chloroflexota > Dormibacteria > Dormibacterales > Dormibacteraceae > 40CM-4-65-16. Next base: position 3,618 of record JBKPCW010000048.1, read on the forward strand.
CGTCGGGGCCGCCCTTGGCCTCAACCTGCTGTTCCACATCCCGCTATTCAGCGCCGCGCTGCTCACCGGGGTGGCGGCGTTCGGCATCCTCGGCCTCCAGGCCTGGGGCTTCCGCCGCCTCGAGGCGACGATCACCGGCCTCGTCGGCCTGATCGTCATCGCCTTCGGTCTGGAGGTCTTCCGCGCCGACCCCTCGTGGGGCTCGGTCGCGGGCAACGCGCTCGTGCCGCACCTGGACGGCCCGGAGTCGGTCCTCCTCGCCGCCGGCATCCTGGGCGCGACGGTGATGCCGCACGTGATCTACCTGCACTCGGCGCTGACCCAGAAGCGCGTCGTCGGCGTGAACAGCGACGCCAAGAGAAAGATCTTCCACTTCGAGCTCGTCGATGTGGTCATCGCGATGGGAATCGCGGGCTTGATCAACATGGCGATGCTCACCACCGCGGCCGCGGTCTTCAACTCGCGCGGGCTCTTTGACATGGGCAGCAACCTGAACCAGGCCGCGGCGGGCCTCGAGCACTACGTCGGCGCCAACAGCGGCATGATCTTCGGCATCGCGCTGCTCGCGTCGGGCATCTCGTCCTCGTCGGTCGGGACGCTCGCCGGACAGGTCGTGATGCAGGGCTTCATCCGGCGCAGGATCTCCGTCTTCCTGCGCCGCGCGATCACGATGCTGCCGGCGCTGGTGGTGATCGGCGCCCACTTCGACCCGTCGCGCGCGCTGGTCCTCAGCCAGGTGTTCCTCTCCTTCGGCATCCCGTTCGCGATGATCCCGCTGGTCCTGTTCACGCGCGACAAGAAGCTGATGAACGGGCTGGCCAATGGCCGGCTGACGAACTACGCCGCTTACGCGGTGGCCGCTCTGATCATCGGCCTGAACGTGTTCCTCCTCTACCAGACGCTGTTCGGCAAGTAGATAAGCTGGCCGGGTGAAGCTCGGCGTCAGCGTCGGCTACTGGGGCCTGGGACTGACCGCCGCCGACCAGCTCGACATCGCCCGTACGGCCGAGTCGCTCGGCTACGACTCCGTATGGACCGCCGAGGCGTACGGATCGGACGCGGCGACCGTGCTGGCCTGGCTCGCGGCGCAGACGAGCAAGATCAAGCTCGGCTCCGGCATCTTCCAGATCCCGGGGCGGAGCGCGGCGATGACCGCGATGACCGCGGCCACCATCGACAACCTGTCCGGCGGCCGCATGCTGCTCGGGCTTGGCACCTCGGGCCCGCAGGTCTCGGAGGGCTTCCACGGCGTCCGCTTCGCCAGGCAGCTGCAGCGCACGCGTGAGTACGTGGCCGTAGTGCGCAAAGCGCTGGCTCGTGAGAAGGTCGAGTTCCACGGCGAGACGATCGACCTGCCCCTGCCGGACGGCCCGGGCAAGGCGCTCAAGCTGACTGTCCGGCCCGTGCAGGAGCGCATCCCCATCTTCCTGGCCGTGCTCGGGCCTAAGAACGTGGCCCTGGCGGGCGAGATCGCCGACGGCTGGCTGCCGGTGTTCTTCTCGCCCGAGCACACGAAGGCCCTTCGCGGCCCGCTGGAAGAGGGCGCGGCGCGGGCGGAGCGGTCGCTCGACGACTTTCGCATCTGCCCGTCGGTGAACGTGATGATCAGCGACGACCTGGAGAGCGCGCGCAACATGATGCGGCCGATCCTCGCCCTGTACGTCGGCGGCATGGGCTCGCGCGAGCAGAACTTCTACAACCGGCTCGTGTGCACGTACGGGTTCGAAGAGGCCGCGCAGCGCGTGCAGGACCTGTACCTCGAGGGCCGCAAGACCGACGCGATGCTGGCGCTGCCCGACGAGCTCATCGACCTCGTCTGCATCGTCGGTCCGCGCGACCGGGCGAAGGACAAGCTGCGCGCTTTCGCCGACGCCGGCGTGGACACGCTGATCGTGTGGCCGGTGATGCCCGACCACGAGGAACGCAAACGGCAGCTGGCGCTCCTCGCCGAGCTCAACGGGTGAAATCAGTGAGCTCCGCCAACCAGCCGCCACCCCTCGCCGGCTACAACCTGTTCGAGGCCGACGCGCCGCTGCGCGAGTCGCTCGAGCGCGAGGGCGCATCGTGGGCGCACGACCTGGTCGCGGAGCTGGGCAGGCTCGCCGGCACCGAGCAGGCCATCGCCTGGGGGTTCCAGGCCAACGAGAACCCGCCCGTCCTGCGCACCCACGACCGTTTCGGGGAGCGCATCGACGAGGTCGATTTCCATCCCGCCTGGCACGAGCTCATGAAGGTCGCGGTCGGGCACGGCCTGCACGCGCTTCCGTGGCGCGAGCCGCGGCCCGGCGCGCACGCCGCCCGCGCGGCCGCGTTCTATATCTGGTCGCAGGTCGAAGGCGGCCACGGCTGTCCCGTCTCCATGACCTACGCGGCTATCCCGACCCTGCGCAAGAACCCCTCGCTCGCGAAGACATGGGAGCCACTCGCCACCACCCTGGACTACGACCCGGGCCTCCGTCCGGCGCCGACGAAGAAGGGCGTCCTGTTCGGCATGGCGATGACCGAACGCCAGGGTGGGTCCGACGTGCGCTCGAACTCCACGCGTGCGGTGCCCACCGGCACCGACGGTGAGCACCTCCTGACGGGCCAGAAGTGGTTCTGCTCGGCGCCGATGTGCGACGCGTTCCTCGTCCTTGCCCAGGCGCCGGGTGGACTCTCATGCTTCCTGCTGCCCCGCGTACTGCCCGGCGGCACGCGCAACCGCTTCCACATCCAGCGCCTCAAGGACAAGCTCGGCAACCGGTCCAACGCGTCGTCGGAGATCGAGCTGGACGGAGCCTGGGCGGTGCTCGTCGGCGAGGAGGGGCGAGGAGTGCGGACCATCATCGAGATGGTCAACCACACCCGCCTGGACTGCGTGATCGGCTCCGCGTCGTTGATGCGCCAGGCCGTGGCCCAGGCGACGCACCACGCCGCGCACCGCAGCGCGTTCGGCCGCCTGCTCGTGGACCAGCCGTTGATGGTCAACGTGCTCGCCGACCTGGCGGTCGAGTCGGAGGCGACGACGGTCTTGATGATGCGGCTGGC
>JBKPCW010000049.1:0-5987 GCA_046727555.1 Candidatus Dormiibacterota bacterium
GCCGCCGCATATCACTACCTGGGCGCCGTGGCGGTGATCCTCATCGGGGTCGAGTTCATCACGGGCTTTCTTCTCGGCCTGTACTACGTCCCCGACGGCGCGGGCAACCCGGCGCCGGCGTACACCAGCGTCGTGTTCATCCAGCACACGGCCTACCTGGGCTGGCTGATCCGCGGCGTCCATTTCTGGGGCGCCAACCTGCTCCTCGGCGTCGCGCTCGCCTACATGACGGCCGTCGTCTGGAACGGCGACTACCGCGCGCCTCGAGAGCTCAACTGGATGGTCGGCTTCCTGATCTTCCTCGTCATCGTGCTGTTCAGCTTCACCGGCTCGCTGCTGCCCTGGGACGCGAACTCCTATCTCGCCAGGGCACGAGAGATCTCGATCATCTCCGGCTCAGGAGTCTTCCCCGAAGGGGTGAGCGGCCTCATCAAGACCATCGTGCAGGGCGGAGCGGTGGTCGGACCGGCGACGCTGCTGCGGTTCTTCATGGCCCATGTCGTCCTGCTGCCTGCGGTCATGACTCTGCTGCTGTACGTGCACTACCGGCTGGGCAGGCGCTTCGGGCCCGCGGAGCCGTCGTGATGGACAACAAGACCCATCCCTGGTTTCCCGATCAGTTCTGGCCCTACCCGATCCTGGCGATGGTCGTGCTGGTCATGCTCGGCCTGCTGGCCTTCTTCGGCCAGCCGCTGCTCGACCCGGGCCAGGCGGCCGACCCGCGGGCCGCGATCATCCCGCGGCCGGAGTGGTACTTCCTGGCGCTGTTCCAGTTCGCCAAGCTCGGTCCGGCCCTGCTGACGACCATCCTGGTCCCGACCGCGCTCGCGGTGGGCCTCCTGCTCTGGCCGGTGATCGACCAGTGGATCGGCCCGAGGCTGGCGCGGCGGTTCGGCTGGCGGATGTGGCCGGCCCCGAAGCGCAACGCGATCACGGGGACGATCTGGGTCGCGGGCCTGTCGATCGTCGGCCTGCTGACGCTGTGGGCGGCCTTCGCGCCTCAGCTGTGCGTCGCGTGGCCGTTCAACGGCCCGGTCTGCGGGGGCTGAGCGCAGTAGCGCGGATCTCCTGTGGTGCGCCAACCGCCGGCGAATGCACCTCTGCCAGGCCCGTATTTGGTTCATTCGCCGGCGAACGGATGAAATCCGGGCCTTACCTGGTGCCGGTGCCTTCCCCGATCGCGGCCTGCGCCGCCGCCAGCCGCGCCACTGGCACCCGGAACGGGCTGCACGACACGTAGTTCAAACCCAGCTTGTGGCACAGGTGGATCGAGTCGGGGTCGCCTCCGTGCTCGCCACAGATGCCGACCTCGAGGTCCTTGCGCGTCTTGCGCCCGTTCACGACCGCCCACTCCATCAGCTTCCCGACGCCCGCCACGTCGATCGTCTCGAACGGGTTGCGCGGCAGGATCTTCTTCTCCAGGTAGCGGACGATGAACGCGCGCTCGGCGTCGTCGCGCGAGAAGCCGAAAGTCGTCTGCGTAAGGTCGTTGGTGCCGAAGGAGAAGAACTCCGCCTCCTCGGCGATCTCGGCCGCCGTCAGGGCCGCGCGAGGGATCTCGATCATGGTGCCGAACTTGTAGGGCACGCGCACGCCCGTCTCCTTCTGCACCGCCTCCGCCACCGGCTTCAGCTCCGCGTGGACCGCGCGCAGCTCGGCGACCGCGCCGGCCAGCGGGATCATGATCTCGGGCCGCGCGTCGATCTTGCGCTTGCGCAGGTTGGCGGCCGCCTCGATGATCGCGCGCACCTGCATGCGCGGGATCTCGGGGTAGAGGATGGAGAGTCGAACGCCGCGCAGGCCCAGCATAGGGTTGGCCTCGTGCAGCTCCTCGACGCGGGCCAGCACCTTCTCGAGCTCGGCCAGGCGCTGCGGGTTCTCGCCCGTGTCTTTGAGGTGCGTCGTGTCCCGGATCAGCTCCTCCAGGCTCGGCAGGAACTCGTGGAGCGGCGGGTCGATGAGCCGGATGATGACCGGCAGCCCGGCCATCTCCTTGAAGATGCCCTCGAAGTCGGCGCGCTGGATCGGCAGGAGCTTGGCCAGCTGCTTCTCGCGTTCCTCGGTGGTGCTGGCCATGATCATCGCCTGCACGATCGGGAGCCGGTCCTGCTCCATGAACATGTGCTCGGTGCGGCACAGGCCCACGCCCTGGGCGCCGTTCTCGCGGGCCTTGCGGGCGTCGCGCGGATAGTCGGCGTTGGCCCACACCTCGAGGCGGCGAAAATCGTCGGCCCACTTCAGGATCGAGCTTGCCGCGGGGTGCTGGTTCAGCGAGCGCGCCTCGATCGTGGGCACGTTGCCGACGTACACCTCGCCGGTGGTGCCATCGATGGTGATCTGGTCGCCTTCCTTGATCGTCATGCCGTTGGCCGAGAACTTCCGCTGCCGGACGTCGACGTCGATGGACGACGCGCCGACGACGCATGGCCTTCCCATGCCGCGCGCGACCAGCGCCGCGTGCGAAGCAGTGCCGCCGGTCTGCGTGAGGATGCCCTTGGCCTCGACCATGCCGTGGACGTCGTTCGGGTTGGTCTCGACGCGGACGAGGATCACCGCCTTGCCCTGCTTGCCCCATTCGACGGCCGTGTCGGCGTCGAAAACCGCGCCGCCCGAGGCGGCGCCCGGCGACGCCGGCACTCCCTTGGCGAGCGGCGAGACCTTCGCCGACGGGTCGACGCGCGGGAACAGCAGCTGCTCCAGCTGGCGCGGCTCGACGCGCGCCACCGCCTCCTTCCGCGTGATGAGGCGCTCCTTCACCATGTCGACGGCGATGTTCACGGCCGCCTCGCCGGTGCGCTTGGCCGCGCGCGTCTGCAGCATGTAGAGCTTGCCGCGCTCGATCGTGAACTCGAGGTCCTGCACGTCCTTGTAGTGCTTCTCGAGCTGGCGCGCGTAGCGGTCGAACTGCGCGTACACCTTCGGCATCTGCTTCTTGAGCGCGCTGATCGGCTCGGTGTCGCGCACGCCGGCGACCACGTCCTCGCCCTGCGCATTGGGCAGGTAGTCGCCGTACAGCTCCTTCGCGCCCGTGATCGGGTTGCGGGTGAACGCGACGCCGGTGCCCGACGTCTCCCCCATGTTGCCGAAGACCATCATCTGCACGTTGACCGCGGTGCCGAGGTCGTCGGGGATGCGCTCCATGCGGCGGTAGGTCTTCGCGCGGTCGGTGTTCCAGGAGCGGAACACCGCCTCGATCGCGTCGCGCAGCTGCTCGACCGGGTTGGACGGGAACTCGCTGCGGGTCTCTTCCTTATATATGCGCTTGAACTCGGCCACGAGCGGGCGGAGGTGCGCCGGCCGCAGCTCAGGGTCGGTCTTGACACCGGCCTTGCGCTTGGCGGCCTGCAGCGCGTGCTCGAACTTCTCCCCGTCGATGCCCTTGACGGTCTTGCCGAACATCTGGATGAAGCGCCGGTCGGCGTCGAGCGCGAACCGCTCGTCCTTCGTGAGCGAGGCGAGACCGGCGGCCGTCTGGTCGTTGAGGCCGAGGTTGAGGACGGTGTCCATCATGCCCGGCATCGAGAACTTGGCCCCGCTGCGCACGCTGACGAGCAGAGGGTCCTTGGGATCGCCGAACTTCTTGTGCGCCTTGCGCTCGAGGACCTTCAGGTTGGCCAGCACCTGCTCCCAGAGCCCAGGCGGGAGCTTGCCGCCGCCGGCGTAGTAGGCGCGGCAGGCTTCGGTGGTGATCGTGAAGCCAGTCGGGACCGGCATGCCGGCCCTGGTCATCTCGGCGGCACCGGCGCCTTTGCCGCCGAGGAGATCTCGCATTTTGGCGGAGCCTTCGGAGAACTGATAGATCCATTTGCGTGCTTTGGCCATTGGACAAATTCTAAAGTTGCCTATCGACGTGGAGGATCGTGGCGCCGCGACCGAAAACCAGGTCGTCCTTGCCTGGCTGCAGGCGCAGATCGAATCGCCCGACTTCCAGGCCTACATCGTCGGCAACCCGCCGAACCCCGCCAACCTGTCCCAGGCGCTGAAGGCCGCGCGATCGCCCGACCTGCACGACGCCTCGCAGAACGAGCTGCGGCGGTCGATCATCAGCTCGGCGTTTGGGTTCGGCGAGGGCACCGGGAGTGTCGCCGGCCTCGGCAACGACATAACCTGGCGACGGCTACGGCTGACGACCGACGAGGTGGCGGAGATGCTCTACGCCCGCCACGAAGGGGCCTGGCAGCTTCTCTCGCCGGCGACGCGCAAGGTCGCCGAGGGCGCGACCAACATCGGCCATGTCTTCACCGGCGACGCGACCAACATGGTCGTCCTGTCGCTGGCGTCGGGGCTTTGCCACTCGGACAAGAAGTTGCCGGAGATCATCGCCTTGAAGAGGCCGTCAGACGGCCGGCTGGTGATCCTCGAGGGCCACGCGCGCGCCACCGCGATCGTGCTCGAGGCTCATCGTTTTCCGAAGGGGGTGGATGTGTTCGTCGGCGACGGGCCCAGCGTGGGGAGCTGGGCCTACCTCTAGAGGTGAGGTCATGACCCAACCGCGATCCATTCGCCACTACGGCTGGATCCCCGACCAACCCGACGAGCGCGACCACCTCTACGCCGCGCCGCCTCAGTTCCTCCTCGACCTCCCGGCCTCGGCCGACCTCCGCTCGAAGTGCCCGCCCGTCTATGACCAGGGCAACCTGGGCAGCTGCACCGCGAACGCCATCGCCGCGGCGGTCGAGTTCGACCGCAAGAAGCAGCGCCTCGAGGACTTCGTGCCCTCCCGCCTGTTCATCTACTACAACGAGCGCGTGATCGAGGGGACGGTGCCGGTGGACAGCGGCGCGATGATCCGCGACGGCATCAAGACGGTCGCCAGCGACGGCGTCTGCCCGGAGCCGGAGTGGCCGTACGACATCGCCAGATTCGCTCGCAAACCGCCGGCGAAGTGCTACCAGGACGCGAAGCTCGATCGCGCCGTCTCCTATCAGCGCCTGGTCCAGGACCTGAACCAGATGAAGGGCTGTCTCGCCTCCGGCTACCCATTCGTCTTGGGCTTCACCGTGTACGAGAGCTTCGAGACGCCGGCGGTGGCCAGGACCGGCCACGCCCCGATGCCGCGGGTCGGTGAGCGGGCGGTCGGCGGCCACGCCGTCGTGGCCGTCGGCTACGACGAGGCGCGGCAGTGGTTCATCGTCCGCAACTCGTGGGGCACGGCCTGGGGGATGAAGGGCTACTTCACGATGCCGTACGCCTACCTCCTCCAGCCCGGCCTTTCCCAGGACTTCTGGACGCTCCGGCTGGTCGGCAAATAGCCGGGGCATGCATCGGACCGGGGTCAAGCCCCCCAACCGGAGCCCGGCGAGCAAATCAGGGAGGGGGCCCGCCGGGTCGGCTGGAGATCGGCCTCTTGGAGTAGTGATGGGGAGGTTGGAGGAGGAGGAGGCCTTACTCCTCGTGTATTCAGTTGGGGCTTACGGCGAGACCTAACGAGAGCCGCCCGGGAATCTTGCGGTTGAATTGACGCCGTGCCGAAAAACCGCCTGGAAGCGTTCGCCGACGGCATCTTCGCCATCGCCGCCACCCTGCTGATCCTCAACGTCGGCGTCGCCGAGGGGCAGCCGCTCGGCCCCGAGCTGCTCCGGATCTGGCCTGCCTACGTCGCCTACGCGGTCAGCTTCGTCACCCTGGGCGTCATCTGGATCAACCACCACCTGGTCATGCACCAGGTCTCACACGTCGACCGCCTGTTTCTCGTCCTCAACGTGCTCTTCCTGGCGGTCATCGCGTTCATCCCCTTCCCGACACGCCTCCTGTCGCTCTACATCACGACCGGGGACGCGAAAGCCGCCGCCCTCGCCTACGGCATCACCCTGACTCTCACGGCCCTCTTCTTCAACGCGATCTGGCGTTACGCCGCGTGGAGTCGGCGCCTGATCCGCAAGGACGCGGACCCGATGGTCGTCACCGGCATCGGCCGGAGCTACCTGCCGGGACCGATCATCTACTTCGTCGCCACGGCCGTGGCGCTGGTCAGCCCGCAGCTGAGC
>JBKPCW010000050.1:0-12434 GCA_046727555.1 Candidatus Dormiibacterota bacterium
TCCTGTGGATGCCGGCCTCCGCCCGCGCGGCGCGGGGTGAGAAGCATCCCGACGGCGGTCTCGGCGGGCAGATCGCCGCCGGCCTGCGCTACGCCTGGTCCGACATCGGCATCCGGATCACCCTGATCGTCGTCGCCGTCATCGACTTCGCGGCCAACGGGGCCATCGGCGTCGGGCTGCCCACGCTGGTCCACGGCCGGTTCGCCGCGGGCGCCGACGGGTTCGGCATCCTTCTCGGCGCGTGGGGCGTCGGCGCCACCGCCGGCGCGCTCGGAGCCGGAGTCGTGCCGCCCCCGAAGCGCTTCGGGCTCTTGATCGTCGCGCTGTGCGCCTGGCTCGGAGTGGGCATGGCCGTGGTCGGCCTGCTGCCCTCCCTGCCACCGGCGGCCGTCGTCATGGCGCTGACCGGCATCGGCACCGGCGTCGTGAACACCTATGGAATCAGCTGGCTGCAGCGGCGCACCGACGCCGGGATGCAGGGGCGCGTGATGTCACTGGTGATGCTGGCCTCGATGGGCCTGACACCGGTCGCCTACGCCATCTCCGGTGCGCTCGCCCAGGCGAACGTGACGCTCCTCTTCCTCATCGCCGGCGGGATGACGCTCGCCTGCGGGGCAGGCGCGGCCGCGAGCCGGCAGGTGCGCTCGCTGGTCTGAGCGGACCTAGCGAATGCCGGCGGCCGCCAGCCCCGCGGCGTGTGCCTGCGAGGCGTCGGCCCCGGCGTCCAGCGCCTGCACCGCCCCGCCCGCGAAGGCGTGCGACCGATGCTGGTCGAAGTTGAGGTCGATGTTGGCGAGCGCGAACCACGCGCAGTAGGTCTGGCGGGCGTAGCTGACGTTCTCCGGCGGCCGGCTCATCGCCGCGGTGGCCCACTGCACGGCGGTGGTCACGTCCTTGCCTGAGGACAGGGCTTTGAACGCACCCTGCGCCGCGGCGTGGCATGCGCTCGCGGGCGCGCCGCCGCGCTTGGCCCACGCGAACCACTCGGCGTAGGAGCGGTCTTCGGCGGTCGGCCCCACCGGCCCCCTCGCCGCCGCCCTCTGCTCCACAACCTGCCACGCCTGCTTGCCGGTGGCAGGGTGCTGCGCCGGCGCCGGCTCGGGCACCTTCGGAGCCGGCGCCACCGGGAGCTGGCCGCCCACGACCGGCGGAGTCGGGGCTGGAGGCGGCTTCGGCGCGGGAGGGACTGCCTGTTGCGCGGTGGCGTGCGGGATCTGCTCCTTCGGCGAAAACCAGGTCGGGGTTCCGGGCTCGCCGGCCAGCGGCACGCGGGGCGCCCACGCGGGCACCTGGTACGCCGTGGACTGCGACTCCCTCCCGGCGGCGGGGGCAGTGCCCTCCGGCGCGGGCGCTCCCGGCGCCCATGCGGGCCGAGATGCCGGCGTCGACTGAGGATGCTCGGCGGGCGCCACTTGCTGCGTGGGCGGTGCCGGGGGGATGGTTTCGGGCTCGGGTTTCGCAGACGTCGGCGGTGCGGATGCCGCCGCGGACACCGGATGGACCTCCGGCTTCGGCGGCTCGGCCTGGCTCGCAGGAGCCGGAGCGGCCGCGGTCGGATCGAACGAGTCAGGCCAGCTTGGGATCACCTGCGCGGGCGTGGCGGGCTCTTCGAGCTCCGACGGCGGCGGCCATGCCGGCATGGCCTTCTCCGTCGGTGGTTCCGGCGGCCAGATGTCGGTCTCCTCGGGCGGCGCCGGCGCCCCTTCGGCCCGTGGCGGCCACGTCGACTTCAACGCGTCCGCGGCGACCGCTTTGGGCGGCTCGGTGAGGGGAGCGGGCGTCACCTCGGCCGCCGCGGCCGGGGGAGGCTCGGTCGAGTCCGCCTCGTCCCACACGTCTCCGGCGGGCGCGGGGGTCGCGGCCGGCAACGGCGTGGGGACCAGCTCGGGCTCGGGCTCTGCCTCGGGCTCGGGTTCAGGCTCAGGCTCAAGCTCCGCCTCCGGCTCGGTCGCGGCAGCCTCGACCTCCGGCGGAGTGGATTCCTTCTCCTCGCCCTCGTCTTCGAGCGCATCGCCCGGCGACGTGGGCACGGTGGCCGCCCACTCCGGCGTCTTCCTGGCGCCGTCGCCTTTCGTCGGCGTCTCGGACTCGGTCCAGTCCGGGTCGCCCTTCTTGATGGGCACCACCGGCGCCGACGGCTCGTCGGGAGGAGGGGCGGGTTTGGTCTGCGCCCAGACTGGCGTCGTCTCGCTCGTCGGGACGGGAGCTACCGGCTCCTCGGCCGTGCCTTCGGGCGGCGTCGAATCGTTGGGCTCGGGAGGCTCGGTCTCCAAATCGCCGTCAGTCTAGTGGACTGTTAAGAGGGCGCTATGCGAATAGATTTTTCAACGCGTCTTCGGGCAGCGGGTCGGGCTGCTCCTCGGCCCAGTCGGCGGCTTCCGACGCCTCCTGGTCGCAGGCCACCTGCACAGAGCTCGCGCCGTCGCCCGTGATCCAGCCGCGCTCGACGAGCCACGCCGTGTAGCGGACGAGCGGGTCGTGGCGCGCTGCCTCCTCCATCTCCTCTTTCGAGCGGTACTTGGCCTGGTTGTCTTCGGACGTGTGCGAGTTGATGCGCCAGATCTTGGCGTCGATCAGGGTCGGCCCCTCGCCGCGACGCGCCCGGGCGACCGCCTCCCGGCAGACGTCGTGGCATGCCGGCACGTCGGTGCCGTCCACCGTCACGCCTGCGATGCCGTATCCCTGCGCGCGCTCGGCGATGTTGGGGTTGGCGGTCTGCAGCCGGATCGGCACCGAGATGGCGTAGCTGTTGTTCTCACAGACGAAGACGACAGGCAGCCGGTGAACGGCGGCGAAGTTCACGCCTTCGTGAAACTCGCCCTGGCTGGTCGCCCCGTCGCCGAACGTGCACAGCACCACCGTGCTCTCGCTCTTGACCTTCGCCGCATAGGCGATGCCGGCCGCTTTGGGGATCCAGCTCGCGACGACCTGCGACACCGGCGCGATCTTCAGCTTGTGGTAGCTGTAGCAGCCGCCCGGGATGTTGCGGCCGGCCGACAGCGGGTCGCCGGCCTTGGCGAACACGGCGAGCATCCACTCCCGCATCGTCAGGCCGCGCACGATCGCGTTGGCGAGGCCGCGGTAGTGGGGCACCAGCCAGTCATCCTGCCCGATGGCCGCGGTCGACGCGACCTGGATGCCCTCGTGGCCGCGGCTCGACCCGACGAAAGGTGCGCGGCCCTGCTTGACGAGGATGTGCATGCGGTCGTCGAGCGCCTTGGCCATGCACATCCAGCGGTGCATGTCGAGGTGCTGCTCGCGCGTGGCGGCATCGGCGCGTGCTGTGGTGGCCATCTACGCGGTCAGTGCCCTGGCGATGTCGACGACCTCATCGGCAGTCAACCCCATGCGGTTCAGGTGATCGTAGTACCGGCGGTGGAAATCGGAGAAGTCGCTGCGCTCGGCGCGTTCCTCCCGGATTCGCTTGACCTCGGCCAGCACCTTGTTGACCAGCTCGGGTTCCGGCCTGATGCCGGCGTGGCGAAGCGCGTGCTCGATCACGAGCGTGCCCGAATGCTTGCCGTACACGTAGGAGACTTCGGCGCCGAGGTCCGACGGCGGAATGAACTGGTAGATCGCGGGGTGGATGAGCATGCCCGCGGTGTGGATGCCCGACTCATGACTGAACACGTTGAGCCCGATTCCCGGCTCGGTCGGCTGCACCGGAACGCCGCTCATGGCCTCGAGCCGGCGCGCGAGGGAGCGCAGCCTGTCGTACTTGAAGTTCGGGATCTCGATCCCGAACAGGTACCGCAGCTGCAGCAGCACCTGGTGCATCGGCGCGTTGCCGGTGCGCTCGCCGATGCCGTTGACGCTGGTGGTGAAGACCTCCGCCCCGCTCCCCAGCGCCATCACGGTGTTCCACGCGCCGAGACCGAGGTCGTTGTGGAAGTGGACGACGAGGGGCGCGTCGGGGGCGGCGGCCTTGATCGCGGGTATGTACTCGCGCACCGCGAACGGTGAGTAGCACCCGACGGTGTCGGGCGTCGACGGCCGCGTACCTCCCGCCTTCAGGCCTTCGCGGTGGATCTCGGCGATGTAGTCGACGTCGGCCCGGCTGCCGTCTTCGCCACCGAACTCGATCGACGTCGCGCCCTGCTCCCGCGCGTACTTGATCGCCTCGCACATCATCCGGATGTTCGCTTCGCGGTAGTACGACACCGGAAGCTCCAGCCACTCCGACTCGGGAATGCCGTCGCGGTGAAGCAGCGTCTTGCCGAGCTTGTACTTGACATGTAGATCGGAGGCCGAGGTGAAGATGAAGTAGGTCACGTCGTCGCGCTTGTGACCAAGCCCGTCCAGCACCTTCATCGTGGCGTCGATGTCGCCCCTGGTGGAGCGCATCATGCACACGACCTCGAGGTCCTTTCTGAGCTCACCTCGCTTCCTGCCCTCGAGGACGAGGCGCAGCGTCTCCCTCTCGCCTTCGCTGACCGACGGAAAGCCCACGTCCATCACGTGGACGCCGATGTCCGACAGCATGCGGGCGAGCTCGTACTTGTGGTGCGGAGTGATCGCCACGCCCGGCATCTGCTCGCCGTCGCGCAGCGTGTCGTCGTAGATGCGGATCTTGTCCGCCGGCGGGAAGGTCAGGTCATGGGAGAAGCGCTTTGGATCGCGCGCGAGGTCTTCGAGCGGCTCTTGCAGCTCTACCGGCTTGATGTCATCCACTGGTCGCCGGCGACTTGCGGCGTCGCTCTTCGAGACGTTTGCGGACCCAGGGCACCAGGCCTCCCATCTTCAGGAGGTCGGTCATGAACTGCGGGAAGGCTTCGGCCCGGTACTCGTCGCCCTTCGTGAAATTGCGGATCACGCCCTCCTCGAGGTCGATCTCGAGCTCGTCCCCCTCCTCGACGGCCTCAGCCGCCTGCGGCGATTGCAGGATCGGGTAGCCCATGTTGATCGCGTTACGGAAGAAGATCCTCGCGAACGAGTCCGCGATCACAAGCGAGATCCCTGCTCCCCGGATGGCCACCGGCGCGATCTCTCGCGATGAGCCGCATCCGAAGTTGGATCCTCCGACGAGGATGTCACCCGCGGCCACTCCCTGCGCCCACGTCTCGTGGTCGGGGACGCCCTCCATCGCGTGCTTGCCCAGCTCCTTCTCGTCCAGCGAGTAGATGGCGTACTTGGCCGGGATGATCTGGTCGGTGTCGATGTTGTTGCCGAACTTCCACGCCCGACCGCGGACGACCTTCGGAAGCGTCACCGGATCTCCGCGGGCATCCTGTCCAGCACTTCGCTCGGGTGGCTGATCACGCCGGTGACGGCGCTCGCGGCGGCGACCGCCGGGTTGGAGAGGTAGACCAGCGCCTTCGGGTGGCCCATGCGGCCAGGGAAGTTGCGGTTGGTCGTGCTCAGGCAGACCTCTCCCTCACCGAGCACACCCATGTGGCCGCCCAGGCATGCGCCGCACGTCGCCGTCGTCCACGCCGCCCCGGCCGCCAGGAAGGTGCCGATCAGCCCCTCCTTCTCGGCCTGGATCGCGACCTGGTGCGAGGAAGGCGTGATGATCAGCCGCACGCCCGGCGCGACCTTGTGGTTCTCGAGGACCGCCGCGGCGCGGCGCAGATCGGTGATGCGGGAGTTGGTGCACGAGCCGATGAACACCTGGTCGAGCTTCGTGCCCGCGACCTCTGACAGCGGCGCGTAGTTGTCGGGAGACATCGGCTTGGCCACGCCCAGCTCGACCTTCGACGCGTCGAACTCGAAGACCTTCTCGTACTCGGCGTCGGCGTCCGAGCTGACCGGCGTGTACGGCCGCTTGGCGCGGCCGTCGAGGTAGTCCTTCGTGACCTCGTCGAACTCCATGATCCCGTTCTTGGCGCCGGCCTCGATCGCCATGTTGGTCATGGTCAGGCGGGCCTCCATGTCGATGTGGCGCAGCGCCTCGCCCGTGTGCTCCATCGCCTTCGAGCGCGCGCCGTCCACACCGATCTGGCCGATGACGTAGAGGATCAGGTCCTTCGCCTCGACCCACTCCCGCAAACGGTTGTGGTAGACGAACTTGAGCGTCTCAGGGACTCGGAACCACAGCTCCCCGAGCGCCAGCACGCACGCCAGGTCGGTCGAGCCGATGCCGGTGGCGAAGTTGTTCAGCGCGCCGTACGTACACGAGTGGGAGTCGGCGCCGACGACGAGCTCCCCGGGCAGGACGAGACCGTTCTCCGGCAGCACCGTGTGGCAGATGCCGCCCTGGCCCACCTCGAAGTACCACTTGACCCCCATCTGGTGCGAGAACTCGCGGGTCAGGCGTCCGAGCGTCGCGCTCGCCGCGTCCTTGGCCGGCTGGAAGTGGTCCTGCGTGACGGCGACGCGGTCGGGGTCCCAGATCTTCTCCGCCCCCATCTGCTCGCGCATGATCTTTCCGGCCGGCGGGATGGTGAGGTCGTGGCCCATGGCGAAGTCCACCTTCGCCAGCACCAGGTCGCCCGGCCTGACGCTGTCGCGCCCGGCGCCGCGCGCCAGGATCTTCTCGGTCATCGTCATGCCCATCTAGTCGCGCAGCCTCCTCGCCACGGCGTCACCGACTTCCCGCGTCGACAACGCCCCGCCAAGGTCACGTGTGCATTCGCCGGCGCGAAGCGCCGCCTCGACCGCACCCTCGATCGCGTCGCCCATGTCTGTGTGACCCAGGTGTCTGACCATCATAGAGGCGCTCAAAATCGCCCCGACGGGGTTGACGACGCCCTTGCCCGCGATGTCGGGGGCGGTGCCGTGGACCGGCTCGAACAGGCCGCGCCTGGTCTCCGGGTTGATGTTGCCGGAAGGCGCGACGCCCATCCCGCCGATCAGCTCCGCGGTGAGATCGGACAGGATGTCGCCAAAGAGGTTGCCGGTCACGAGCACCTCGAACTGCGTCGGATCTCTCACGAGCTGCATCGCCGCCGCGTCCACGTAGAGGTGACGCGTCTTGATGCGCGGGTGCCGTCTGGC
This sequence comes from Candidatus Dormiibacterota bacterium, assembly GCA_046727555.1. Classification (GTDB taxonomy): domain Bacteria; phylum Chloroflexota; class Dormibacteria; order Dormibacterales; family Dormibacteraceae; genus 40CM-4-65-16. The sequence continues at coordinate 6,937 of JBKPCW010000050.1, forward strand.
GACCGCCTTCCAACGCTCCTGCCAGAGCGCCCCGGCGTACGTCATGGCGTTGGACTTGTCGACCATGACCACCTCGCGTTTGGCCGTCGTGAAGGCGTACTCGATGATCCGCGTCACCCCGAGGTGGGTGTTGAGATCCTCCTGGATCGCGACCTCCTGTTCCGTCCCTTTTCTGAACCGGCCGCCCATGCCCACGTACAGGCCCTCGGTGTTCTCGCGCACGATGAGGAGGTCGATCTTCCGCCTCTCCTCGCGGCGAAGCGGGCTGAGCCGGTCGTCGTAAAGCTTCGCCGGCCGCAGGTTGACGTAGAGGTCGAGCTCGAAGCGCAGGCGCAGCAGCACGCCGGCGAGGTACGCCGCGTCTTCGACTCGCGGGTCGCCGACCGCGCCGAAAAGGATCGAGTCGGCGTCACCCAGATCGTTCCAGGTGTCGTCCGGGATGGGCACGCCGGTGCGCATGTACTGGTCGGCGTTGACGTCGTACTCCTGGAATTCGAAGTCGGCGCCGGCCGCGCGCAGGACCTTGATCGCCTCGGGGACCACCTCCTTGCCGGCGCCGTCGCAGGGAAGGACGGCTATGTGCTTAGGCAGGTGCGGCTTCCTCGCGCTGCGCGACCGGGTTGGGACTTACTGATTGCTCGCGCAGCTTGTAGCGCTGGATCTTGCCCGTCACCGTCTTGGGCAGCTCGGTCACGAACTCGATCATGTGCGGGTACTGGAACCGCTGCAGGCGTGACTTGCAGTGCTCCTGCAGCTCAGCGACCAGCGCATCGCCCGTCACCGCCGCCGGTCTCGCGATGACGAAAGCCTTGATCTTCGTGAATCCGTCGACGCTGATCCCGACCACCGCGCTCTCCGCGACCGCCGGGTGCTCGAGCAGCGCCGACTCGATCTCGATCGGCGAGACCCACAGCCCGCTGACCTTGATCATGTCGTCGGACCGCCCCTCGTACCAGTAGAAGCCGTCGTCATCGACCCGGTAGCGGTCGCCGCTGAAGAACCACTCCCCGAGGATGCTGCGTTTCGATTTCTCGTGCTGCGCCCAGTAGAGCGCGAGCGCGCTGTCGCCCTTCACGTAGAGGTCGCCGGCCTCGCCGCTGGCGACGGGCTTGCCCTGGTCGTCAAGGATCTTCAGCTCGTAACCGGGGACGGGCTTGCCGCTGCTGCCCGGTCTGAGGTCGTCGAGCCGGTTGGAGCAATAGATGTGCAGCATCTCGGTCGAGCCGACGCCGTCGAGGATGGTCAGGCCAAAGGCGTCCTTCCAGCGCCGCCAGACCTCGGCTGGAAGGGCTTCCGCGGCGGCGACGCAGTGCCGGATGCTGGACAGGTTCCTCGAACTGGCGCCTTCGAAGTTGAGGATCGCGTTGTAGAGGGTCGGGGCGCTGAAGAAGAGGGTCGGCTTTCGGGCCTCGATGGTGTCAAGCACGGTCTGCGGCGTGTGCCGGCCCGCGTGCAGCACCGTGCTCGCCCCGACCCAGTAGGGGAACGTGAGGTTGTTGCCGAAGCCGTAAGCGTGGAAGAGGCCGGTGGTGCTGAACGTCGTGTCCGATTCCTTGATGCCCAGCACCTGCTCCGCGTAAGTGACGCAGGTGTAAGGGATGTCGTGCTGGAGGTGGACGACCGCCTTGGGCCTGCCCGTGCTGCCCGAGCTGTAGAGCCAGAAGGCCATGTCGTCCCTGCGGGTCGGAGCCGGCTCGACGTCGTCGCCCTGCGTGATCTGGTCGGACCGGATGAGGTCGGGGCTGACGGGCTTGAGCTTCTCTTCAGTGGTGGCATCGACGACGACGACGCGGGCGAGCGAGTCGTCGATGAAGTGCTCGTAGTCCTCGCTCCGCTGCAGGACGGGGTTCACGGGCACGGGGACGGCGCCGATCGTGATCGCGCCGAGGAAGGAGGCGACCCATCCCGGTGTGTCGAAGCCGCAGATGACGACGCGGTCTTCGCGCCTTACTCCTCGGGCCAGGAAGGTGCGGGCGGCGCCGTTGGCGAGGCGGGCGAGGTCGCCATAGGTGACGTCCTGGGTGGCGGTGTGGATGGCGACCTTGGCGGCGCGGCCGGCTTTGAGGTTGCGGGCGAGGAGGTCGGCGCCGACGTTGTAGCGGTCGGGGAGATCAAGCACTATCGAAATCTTGGCACGTACGGGACGAGGACGGTGAAGAGGGTGACGTGGGGTCAGCCTGGCGGCCGAAAACTGGCCTGGCTGAATATAAATTTACTTGTAAATCGAACGCCTGTTTGATATCATTGGCTCGTGGTTCAGATCCAGCCCGACTACGAGGAAGTGGGCTTCATCCTCGAGGGCCTGCGGCACACCATCGACACGCTGGAGCTGGAGTTCGCCCGCTACGCCGCCGAGTTCGCACGCGGCTTGGAGTGGGAGTTCGCCGGCTTCAACACGCCGGCCGACTGGATCCGCATCAACTGCCACATGACCTCAAGCGCCGCCTGGCGCTCGCTCTCCGTCGGCGAGCACGAGAACGACCTCGAGGCCAGCCGGCAGGCCATGTGCGAAAGCAGGATCGGTTACGCCCATCTCGCCGTGATGGCCCAGACCCGGCACGCCGTCGGCAAGGCGTTCGACGAAAGCAAGCTCTTGCCGCTGGCCGAGGAGCACTCGCCGGGCAAGTTCTACTACAAGTGCTTGCACTACCGGCACTCGGTTGACGCCGCCGGCTACTGCCAGGAGCAGTCCGACCAGGACCTCAACCACCACCTTTCGCTTTCCACCGCCGAGAGCGGCCATCTCCTGATCAACGGTGTGCTCGAGCCGGTGGGTGGGGCCGCGGTGCGAAGCGCGCTCGAAGCCCTGGCCAGGCCGTCAGGCGCTCACGACGATCGCACCCGCGAACAGCGCCTGGCGGATGCCGCGGTCGAGCTCGCCAGCGCCGGCCGGCCGGCAAATCTCCAGGTCACCGCGACCATCGAGACCTTGAAGGGCCTGGCCGGCGCCGCGGCAGGCGAGATGGAGTTCTCCCTTCCCATCAGCTCCACGGCGGTTCAGCGCATGGCCTGCGACTGCAGCGTCACCCGCGTCCTGCTCAGCCAGGAGTCGGTGACCATCGACGTCGGCCGCACCAAGCGGGTCATCGACGGCGGGCTGCGCAAAGCTCTGAAGATTCGCGACGGATACTGCCGCTGGCCAGGCTGCGAAAGACCGGCCTCGTACTGCGACGGCCATCACCTGGTCCACTGGGTCGACGGCGGTCCGACCGACCTCGACAACGTCGTCCTTCTCTGCCGGCGACACCACCGGATGGTGCATGAAGGCGGCTGGCAGCTGCTCAAAGTCGACGGCAAGATCGTCACCGTCGCGCCGACGACCACCTTCGGATCGTTGGCGAGAGCGCCAGACTAGACCTCGGTGACCGTCGAGCGGAGGTCTCGCCGCTTCTCGTCGGAACGGCTCGAGCGCGTAGCTCGCGGCCTGATGAACGCCTCTCCCCTGTGCTCCCTGGCGACGGTGTCGCAAGGCGGACGCGCGCACATCAACCACATGTACTTCGCGTGGGACGACCGCTTCGACATCTTCTGGATCTCCGACGCAGAATCGATCCATTCGCGGAACCTCGCGCGCAACAGCTCCGCGGCGGTGACGGTGTACGCCTCCAACCAGGTCTGGGGCAAACCCGACCGCGGAATCCAGCTCTTCGGGACCGCCGGCGTCTTCGGCGGCCGAGCGGCGGCGCGGGCCTACGGACATCGGTTCCGCGACTTCGACGCCGATGCCAACGACCTCCCCTTCTACCGCTTCCGGCCGCGCACGATGAAGCTCTTCGACGAGCGCTCGCTTGCTCCGGGCACGCTGGTCTCGGCGCGCGTCACCGCGATGGGCCTCGCCTGGGCGAAGACCGAGGTCTGGGTTTAGTCCGCTACTGGCGGACGATCGCGGCGGCGCCCTTCCTCAAGACGAACTTCTGGATCTTTCCCGTCGCTGTCTTGGGCAGCTCGGGGACGAACGTCACCCCGTGCGGCGCCTTGAAGTGCGCGAGCCGGTCGCGCGTGAAGGCGATGAGCTCGGCCTCGGTCGCAGCGGCGCCGGGCTTCAGCACCACGTAGGCAAAGGGGGCCTCGCCCCACTTCTCGTGCGGCAGGCCCACGATCGCGGCCTCCTGCACCGCCGGATGGCGCAGCAGCACGCCCTCGACCTCGATCGAGGAGATGTTCTCGCCGCCGCTGATGATCACGTCCTTGATCCGGTCGCGGATCTCGACGTAGCCGTCCGGGTGCATCACGGCGGCGTCGCCAGTGTGGAACCACCCGTCGCCCATCACCTTCTGGGTCGCCTCCGGGTCCTCGTAGTAGCCCTTCAGGATCACGTTGCCCCGGAATACGATCTCGCCCAGCGTCTGCCCGTCGGCGGGGACCTCCTTGCCCTTCTCGTCGACGACGCGCAGGTCGCCGGCGCCGATCATCTCCACGCCCGTGAGGGCCTTGATCACCGCCCGGTCGGCGGCCGACATCGAGCGGTGCTCCGGCCTCGGCTCGCAGATCGTCAGGAACGGCGAGGTCTCGGTCAGGCCGTAGACCTGAGTGACCTCCCAACCGAGCTCTCCTTCCAGGCGCTCGATGGTCGCGGCGGCGGGCGGCGCCCCCGCGGTGATGACGTGGACGCCCGGGGGCACTTCGCCGCGGACGTCGGCAGGCGCGTTGGCGAGGGAGATGAGCACTGTGGGCGCCGCGCACAGCCAGCCCACCTTCTCCTTGCGGACCAGGTCGAAGACGCGCGCCGGCTCGACCTTGGGCAGGCAGATGTGCCGGCCTCCCACGGCGGTGATGATCCACACGAACGTCCAACCGTTGGCGTGGAACATCGGCAGCGTCCACAGGTATGTGTCGTCGACCGTGATGTGGAAATGGACCAGCGTGTCCATCACGTTCATCCACGCGTTGCGGTGCGTGATCATCACGCCTTTCGGCTTGGCGGTGGTGCCGCTCGTGTAGTTCAACGCGAGGAGGTCGCTCTCGGTGACGTCGGCCCGCTTGAACGACGCTGCAGCACGCGCGGCCTCCGCGTCGTGCTCCACCCAGCCTTTGCGCCCCCCGGCCTCGCCAAGGACGACGAAATGCTCGACGCCGCTGAGCTGGTCGCGCACGCCGTCGATCGCGTCGACGTAATCGGGATGGACGCACAGCACCTTCGATCCCGAGTGAGTCGTGATGTAGACGAAGTCGTCGGCCGTGAGCCGGTAGTTGATCGGCACCACCACCGCGCCGATCTGCGGCACGGAATAGAACGACTCGAGCTGGAGGTGCGTGTTCGGCGCGATGTACGCGACGCGGTCGCCCTTGCCGACGCCCATCGCCTGCAGCGCCGACGACCAGCGGTCACAGCGCTCGAAGAACTGCTCGTAGGTCAGGCGCAAGTCGCCATCGACCACCCCGAGGCGATCGCCGTAAAGCTTGCGGGTGCGGCGCGCGAACTCGAGAGGCGTTAGTGGCGTCTCCATGACTCTCTCCTATGAGTTGAGCATCAGGGCGAAGTCGGTGGACTTGATGCC
>JBKPCW010000051.1:0-8516 GCA_046727555.1 Candidatus Dormiibacterota bacterium
GTGATGGGCAAGGACCCGGAGGCCATGCGCGTGATCGCGACCGCCGAGGGCGACCCGGCGATCGCGGCCTACATCGAAGGCATGCAGGTTTCTGGCGCCGTGACTACGACTCCGCTCACCACCCGCGTCATCGAGTCGGGCGCGCCGCTCCTCATCCCGAGCGTTTCGCTCGACGCGCTGCGGAGCCTGCTCAACGACGAGATCCGCCAGTACCTGGGCACGCATCCGACGCCGTGGCCGGAGCGGTCCGAGCAGCTCGGCATCCTCGTCGTGCCCATGCGCGCTCGCGGCGCGACCATCGGCACGCTCGGGCTGTTCGAGCGCAGCAGCTCGAATCCTCTCTCGGACAAGGACATCCTCTGGATGCAGGCGGTCGCCGACCGCATCGGGCTGGCGGTCGACAACGCCCAGCTCTACGACGATGCGGTGCAACGCCTCGAGCGGCTGGCGGCGCTTCAGGCCGTGAGCCTGGCCGTGAGCGCAAGCCCCGACCTTCGGCTCACGCTCAAGGTGATCCTCGACCACGTCACCGCGCAGCTGAAGGTCGACGCGGCCGACGTCCTTCTCCTCGACGAGACGGACAACTCGCTGGCCCTGGCCGCAAGCACCGGCTTCCTCGCCACGGCGGTGCCGGACTACCGCCTTCCCGCCGACGAAGGCATCACCGGCCGCGCCATCTCCAGCCGGCGCATCGAGACCGTCACGGCCCTGAGCGCCTTCTCCCAGTTCCGCCGCCGGTCGATGTTCGCACGCGAGGGGTTCAAGGCCTACGGCGCCGTGCCGCTGTTCATGCGGGGCAGGCTGCTGGGCGCGCTCGAGGTGTTCCACCGCTCGCCGCTAAACCCCGACCAGGAGTGGCTCGGCTTCCTGGACGCCCTCGGCAGCGTCGCCGCCGTGGCGATCGACAGCGCCACGATGCAGGAGCGCCTGCGCTACGTCCGCGCCATGCCCGGCCGCCGGGCCCCCGCGCCGGAGATGAGCCGGATCGAGACCGACATCCTCCACATGGCCGTGGAGGGCCTGACCAACAAGGAGATCGCGGCCAAGGTGCACCTGAGCCAGAACACGGTGAAGTTCCACGTCCGCAAGATCCTGCAGAAGACGGGGGCGACCAACCGCACCGAGCTGGCCAGCCATGCCGTCAAAGAGGGCTGGCTGTGACCCGGGCGCCAAAGAACTACCCGATCGGGTAGCGAATTCGTCCTACGGAGCTTCCGCGGACGACCAACTCTTACTTAACGTCATGACCTAAAGGGGCGTGGCTTGATTTATAGAGGGGTTTCGGTGAGGGCGCTCGCGGCCGAGCGCGCGCCGGTCGCCGCCGAGGTCCGCCGGGCGTGGCTCAGCGCCGGGGTCCTGGTCCTGGCCCTCTCCCTCATGCTCGCCCCGCCCTCGATCGCATCGCTCGCCCTGGCGGGGTTCTGGAAGTGAAAGTCCACGACGGGTCCGCCGTGGGGCCTTACTTCCTCATCGATCGAATCGGACGCGGCGGCATGGCCACGGTCTACCGCGCCTACCATCCCGCGCTGGATCGCTACGTGGCGATCAAGGTGCTTCCGGACTACTTCGCCGACGACCCCCAGTACCGCGAGCGCTTCCAGCAAGAGGCGCGTTCGGTCGCCAGGCTCAAGCACCCGAACATCCTCGAGATCTTCGACTTCGGCTACGAGGACGGGCTCGCGTACCTGGTCCTCGAGCTCGTCGAAGGCGGCACGCTCGCCGACAGGATCGGCGCGCCGATGCACCTGCGCGAGGTGATCCGCATCCTGGAGCAGCTCGCCGGCGCGCTCGATCACGCCCACCAGCAGGGCGTCCTCCACCGCGACATCAAGCCCTCAAACATATTGATAAGGACGGACGGCACTCCGGTGCTGGCCGACTTCGGGCTGGCCAAGATGGCCGGCTCGCTCCGCCGGCTGACCAGCTCGGGCACCGTCATGGGAACGCCCGAGTACATGTCGCCGGAGCAGGCGGCCGACGAGGAGATCGGCCCGGCGTCGGACCTTTACTCCTTTGCCATCCTCGCCTACGAGATGCTCACGGGGCGCGTCCCGTTCGGCGCCGATACGCCGGCCGCCACCCTCCTCTCTCACGTCACCAAGGAGATGCCTCCGACGCGCGAGCTGCGCGGCGAGCTCTCGGCGCACGTCGAGGGCGTGCTTCGCCGAGGCCTCGCCAAGCGGCCGGAGCAGCGCTACGCCACGGCGGCGGAGCTGGTCAGCGCCCTCAAGCCCGCGGCCTGGCCCGACGAGTCTGGCCAGCCGGCGCAGGCGACCAGGCGCATCGCATCCAGCCGCGCGCCCCTGGTGCTCGTCGTCGACGACGGGGAGGCGAACCGCGACCTGATCGAGGCCTGCCTGGCCGGCATCGACTGCCAGGTGCGCACGGCGGCCGACGGCTCGAGCGCGCTCAGGGCCATGCAGTCCGAGCGGCCCGACCTGGTCCTGCTCGACGTGCAGATGCCCGGCATGGACGGCTACGAGGTGTGCCGGCGCATCAAGTCCACAGCCACCACCAGGCTCGTTCCGGTGGTGATGATCACCTCGCTCGACCGCACGGAGGACCGCGTGCTGGCGCTCGAGTCCGGTGCCGACGACTACATGACCAAGCCGGTCGACCGCATCGAGCTCGTCGCTCGCGTGCGTTCCGCACTGCGGCTCAAGAACGTCTATGACTCGCTCGACAGCGCCGAGCAGGTGATCTTCGCGCTGGCGGCCGCGGTGGAGGCCAAGGACCCGTTCACCGAGGCGCACACGCAGCGGGTCGCCGAGTCTGCGCGATCCATCGGCGCCCACCTTGGACTGGGCCCCAACGACCTCGACGCGCTGTACCGCGGCGGCCTGATCCACGACATCGGCAAGATCGGCATCCCCGACGCCATCCTCCTCAAGCCGGGTCCGCTCGACGCGGAGGAGCAGATCACGATCCGGACTCACCCGATCATCGGCGAGACGATCGTGGCGCCGTTGCGGTCGGGCACGCGCCTGCTGCCGATCATCCGGCACCACCACGAGCACTACGACGGCACCGGCTATCCCGACCGCCTCGCGGGCACGGGCATCCCGCTGCTCGCGCGCATCGTCGCCGTCTGCGACGCGTTCGACGCACTGGTCAACGACCGGCCATACCGCGCGCGCAAGTCGCTGGAAGAGGCGGTCGCCTGCCTGCGCGCCGGCCGTGGAAGGCAGTGGGATCCGGAGGTCGTCGACGCCTTCGTCGCCGACGTGCCGCGGCTCGCAGCGCTTGGTGCCGCGTGATGAGCCAGCTGGTGTCGTTCCTGCAGGACGCGGTCGCCCTGGCGTTCGTCGCCCTCGGCGTCGTCACCGCAATCACGTGGCTGCGCCGTCGCGACCGCTCTCTCGGCTACCTGGCGGTGGCGATCATCCTTCTCGCCTTCGTCTCCGGCGCGGGCCGGCTGCAGGCGCACGTCCCGTTCGCGATCCCCCTCCTGGCCGGTGCAGACCTGGTCGCGTTCGCCGGCTGCGGCTACGCGCTGCTCCGTTATCGAGACAGTCTCATCCCCCTCCCTTCTCGCTGGCATGCCGTCGCGGTCGCTTCGCTGACGGCTGCCAGCGTCGTCCTCCTGGCCACCACCACGCTGCATGTTTCCAGGACGGCGCTGCTGATCATCGCCTTCGCGTGGCTCGGCATCTGGGTGCTCTGTGTCGGCGAGCCGATCGTGCGGTTCTGGCTCATCGCCTCCCGCGTGCCCGCGGTCCAGGCCTGGCGCCTTCGCTCGCTGAGCCTCGGGTTCGGTGGGCTGGTCTTGATCCTCCTCATCGCCATCTCCGTCGGCTCGTTCGTGCGCCAGCCGGTCGTGCAGGTCGTGATCGAGGTGATGGCGCTCGCGATCGTGCCCCTCCTCTACGCCAGCTTCGCCCCGCCGGCGTGGCTCCGCCGCCAGTGGCGAGCCGAGGAGGAGGAGAACCTGCGCGTGTTCATGGAACAGCTGCTCGTCGGCGACGATCGCGACGCGCTGTCGAGCCGCGCCCTCGAGCTCGCGATGCGGTTGGTCGGCGGCGAGTCAGGCGTGCTCTTCCACCCGTCGAGCGCTCCGATCACGACCCGGGGCCTCGGCGCGGCCGAAGTGGCCGAGGTGGCGAGCATGGCCGGCAACGTGCCCGAGGGAGTCAGCCGCCAGAGCTTCGGCGGCGCCGAGCGCACCGCGATCTCCGTGCCGGTCAACGGCCTGGCCGGGGCGGGCACGCTGGTGGTGTTCGCCGGTCCGTTCACGCCTGGGTTTGGGTCGGACGAGATCACCCGCATGCAGCAGCTGATGAGCTCGTTCGTCACCGCGCTCGACCGCCGCCACCTCATCGTCCAGCTCGAGACGGCGAACGCTTCGCTCGTCGAGGCGAACAAGCACAAGAGCGTCTTCCTCGCCAACATGAGCCACGAGCTGCGCACGCCGCTCAACGCGATCATCGGTTTCTCCGAGCTGATGACCGACGCGCGCGACGGCCAGTTCGACGACGCCACGCGCAAGCGCTTCCTCGGCCAGATCCTGAGCAGCGGCAAGCACCTGCTCGGGCTGATCAACGATATCCTCGACCTCTCCAAGGTCGAGGCCGGACAGATGGAGCTGCGCCTCCAGACGGTGGCGCTCGCCGAGTCGATCGAACAGGTCGTTCGGACGGTCGAGCCCCTGGTGGCCAAGAAGGGCATCCGGCTGCAGGCCGACGCGAACGGTGCGGGCGAGCTCCTCGCCGACGCTGGAAAGCTGAAGCAGATGCTGCTGAACCTCGTGTCCAACGCGATCAAGTTCACCGCGGAAGGCGGCGCCGTGACGGTCTCGGCGACGCGACGAGCGGACACGGTCGAGATCGCGGTCAAGGACACCGGCATCGGGATCGCCGAGGCCGACCAGAAGCAGATCTTCCAGGAGTTTCACCAGGTCGACCATGGTCCGGGCCGCAAGCACGAGGGCACCGGGCTCGGACTTGCGTTGACGCGGCGGTTCGCCATCCTCCACGGCGGCGACCTCCATGTCACCAGCGGCCCGGGCAAGGGCAGCGTCTTCACGCTCACGCTGCCCCTCCGCCCGGCGGTGGCTCCGGCGCCCGCGACGTCCGTGCCCGCGATGAACGGGCATGGCCATGGCCCGCTCATCCTTGTCGTCGAGGACGACCCCGCGGCCGCGGAGCTGCTCACCCGGCAGCTCGTCTCGGCCGGCTACAGGACCGAGGTGGCGCGCACCGGGGCGGAGGCGCTGGAGAAGGCGCGGCGGCTGCAGCCGGCGGCGATCACCCTCGACATCATCCTGCCCGAGGTCGACGGGTGGGAGGTGATCACCCGGCTCAAGAGCGATCCGGCGACGAGCGAGCTCCCCGTCGTCGTCGTGAGCGTGGTCGACAACCCCGAGCTCGGCATGGCGCTCGGCGCCATGGACTACTTCGTCAAGCCGGTCGACGGCCGGGAGCTGGTGAACCGCCTGAACCGGTTCCACCTCGACAAGGCAGAGATCCGCGTGCTCGTGGTCGACGACCAGGCCGCCAACCGCAACTGGCTGACGAAGACCCTCGAGCCGGCAGGCTTCACCGTCGTCACCGCGTCAGGGGGGCGAGAGGCGATCGAGCTTGCCCGCACGATCAAGCCGGACTTCGTGCTCCTCGACCTGATGATGCCGGAGGTCACCGGCTTCGACGTGGTGGAGGCTCTGCGCGCGGACGAGACCACGCGCGACGTGCCGATCATGGTCCTTACCGCCACCAACCTCACTGAGGCGGACAAGCGCCTGCTCAACGGCCGCGTCTCACAGATCCTGAGCCGCGGCTCGGTCGGGACGACGGACATCGTGGGACTCCTGCGCCGCGTCGTCACCCATCGGAATGGAGCCACGTAAGGTGGGCCTGATCCTGGTCGTCGAGGACAACGAGGCGAACCAGATGCTCACCAGAGCCGTGCTCGAGCTCGACGGCCACGACGTGAGTGTGGCCGGCTCGGCGCCGGAGGCGGCGGAGCTGATCCGCGAACGCCGGCCGGAGCTGATCCTGATGGACCTCCAGCTCCCGGGCCAGGACGGCCTCGCGTTCACGCGCGAGCTGAAGCGCGACGCAGCGACGGCGGAGATCCCCGTCGTCGCCCTCACCGCCCACGCGATGCACGGCGACCGGGAGCAGGCGCTGCGCGCCGGATGCGCCGGCTACATCTCCAAGCCGATCGACACGCGGACGTTCGGCGAGGCGGTGCGCCAGTTCCTGCGCATGACTCGCCGCGACCACGGCATGGTGGCGACGTGAGCGGCGGCCGCGTCCTGGTGGCCGACGACGACCCCGCAAGCGTGGAGCTCCTCACCTACTTTCTCGAGTCGAAGGGTTTCTCGGTCTCGACCGCGCCCGACGGCAACCAGGCCGTCGAAATGGGCAGCAGCGGCGAGTTCGAGGTCGTGATCCTGGACATCCACATGCCGCTGTACGACGGCGTCGAGGTCCTCTCGCTTCTGCGCAAGCGACACGTGCTGCACCCGATCAAGGTCATCGCCCTCACCGGCGACCTGTCGGCGCCGGTGCGCGACGCCCTGGAAGGCGCCCAGATCGACGCTTACATGACCAAACCGGTCGACCTCGCCTTGCTGGGTGCCGAGGTCGAGAGGCTGATGGTGGCCTAGATGGCGGTCGAGGCGTACGAGGTCACACCCTGGGTGCTGCTCGTCGCTCCCGCGGGTCGCAGGCGCGAGCGGGCGCAGAGGATGTTCGAGCGCTCCGGCTTCGCGGTGGAGACGGCGGCCACGTTCGACGTCGCGCTGCACTGCCTCACGGTGATGCGGCCGGCGCTGATCGTCATCGAGGATGAGACGCAGCTACCAGGTGCGCGTGACTTTCTGAATCGTGCGCGGTCGGTCGGGGTCGAAGCCGCGCGCGGCCGCGACGTCGTGGGCCAGGAGCTGCCCGAGCACGGCGAGCGGGATGGGCGTGAGCTCTTCGGGAAGGCCCGAGACGTCGTAGAGGTGAAGGACCTGGCATCCCTTGGCTTCGAGTCGAGCGCGGACCGACTCGAGGTCCGCGGCGACGAGGCCGCCGCCGTCGACCAGCACCACCGGTAGGCCCGCCTCGACCACGGCGATGGGGCCGTGCTCGAAATCGGCTACAGACCATGCCCGGGCGAGGACATAGCTCGTCTCGCTGAGCTTCAGCGCAATCTCCTCGGCGGTCGAGAAGTTGAAGCCGCGACCGAGGACGACCGCCCGCGGGCCGACCAGCGGCGGCACGAGGGTCTCGATCTCCGGCTCGCGTTCCAGGGCGCGCGTGATCGCCTCGGGCACGCGGCCCAGCGCGGCGTCGAACGCGGTGTCCGGGTCGAGGGCCTGCGAGATCAGAGCCATCGCGATCAGGCTCGCGGTGTAGGTCTTCGATGCGGGGACGCTCAGCTCCGGGCCCGCGTCGAGAGGCAGCACCAGCTCGGCCGCCTGCGCCAGCTTCGAGCCGCGCTCGTTGGTGATCGCGACGGTGAGGCAGCCCTGGCGCCTTCCCTCTTCGATCACCGCGATCACGTCGGGCGACTCGCCGGACTGCGACACGCCGATGACGCACTGCCCGTCGATGCGCGGCGGGTGCGCGTAGTGCGTGAACAGCGAGGGCGCGGCGAGCGCGACCAGGGCGCCGTTGCGCGCGCCGAAGAGGTATTTGGCGTAGAGCGCCGCGTGGTCGGAGCTGCCGCGCGCCGCGATGACAAAGCCGCGGGCTTTCGCCTGGTGGATCCTGGAAGCAATCTCGGCCGCCGCGGATTTGCCCTCGGCCAGCAGCCTCGCCGCGACCTCGGGCTGCTCGGCGATCTCGGTGCGGAACCTGTTCATCCGAGCAGCAATCCCTGGGCGAGGCGGACCGCGCCCTCGACGGGCGGCTCCTCGAGCCGGACGCAAGGCAGCGAGACCGCCCGGCGCACCGCGTCCTCCAGCACCGGCTGGTGGAGGAGCAGGCCGCCCGCCAGCACCACCGGCCCCTCGGGCGCGAGCGTGCGCAGCGGCTCGACCAGGCGCGCGAGCTCGGCCGCGGCGCGCTCGATGATTGCGCCCGAGCCCGGGTCATCCGCAGCCGTGTCGAAGACCACGCGCGCCAGGGCCGCCCACTGCGCCGGCTCGTGCATGGCGTGCAGGGTGGCGATCAGCTGCTGCGGGTCGCCCGCGTTCGCGGCCGCGAGCAGCGCGTCCCCCAGGCCACCTATGTCCTCCCCGGCGTCCGCGCGGGTCATCACGAGGCGCGCTGACTCGCGGGTCATCCACGCGCCGGCGCCCTCGTCGCCGATCATCCAGCCCCAGCCGCCGCGCCGCGCCTCCCGTCCGCCGGCCGTCCTGGCGTAGGCGACCGACCCCGTGCCGGCGATCAAGGCGATGCCGGCGTCGAGGCCGGCGGCGGCGAGGACGAGCCGGGCATCGTGGACCACCATGGCGCGGCAGCCGGGATAGCGGCGCTCGATGAGGCTGCGCAGGCGGTCGCGCGCCGCGGGCACCTCGGCGCCCGCCGCCCCGGCGCAGCACGCGACCGGTCGAGCGTCGCCGAGCTGGGTGAGCAGCGCGCTCA
>JBKPCW010000052.1:0-9079 GCA_046727555.1 Candidatus Dormiibacterota bacterium
ATTCCATCCGTCTCTACGTCGGCAACGTGCCCGGTCCGGTTTTCGCGACGTCGATGATGGCCGTCGTCGTCGGCGTGGCCTGGCTCGCGTACGCACGACGCGTCAGCCTCGTCGTCCTGTTCGGTTTTTTCGTCGGCAGCCTGCTCGCCATCTACACCCTGCACTGGGACCCGCTCTTCCAGCTCGACAGCGGGCCGACCTGGTTCGTTGCGGGCCTGATCCTCGCCGACCGCCGGCTGCTCCCGGACTCGTGGGCGATCCGGCCGACGCTCGGGTTCGCCGCCGGGCTGTTCGCCACCGGGCTCCGAGCGGCGCCAAAGGGGTCGCTGCTGGCGGGCCACGGAGTCGAGGTCGCGTTCTTTACGGTGGCGCTGATCCAGGCGTTGATGGCCGTCGCCGTCATCGTGGTGTGGTCGGCATCGATGGGAATGGAGCGGTGGCGACGGACGCGCAGGTTGCGTCAGCGCGAGGCCAACCTCCGCGTGGTCAAGACGATCACGCGCACCTCTTAGGCGACCGTCACCTCGACTTTCGTCGCTCCGAGTGCCTTCGCGATCTCCGCGGCTCGTTCGCGCGCCTGCGCTTTGACCTTCGCGGGCAGACGGCCGAAGGGGGCGATGGCGATGCGCAGAGTCCTGTTCCCCAGTGTGTGCGTCCACGTGCCCGCGATGGTCCCCTCGACGAGCACAACGGCGGAGATCCAGCCCGCGGTGCGGCTGACTTTGGCCGTGTGCGCGCGAGCGAGCATGTGGTCGCGCTTCGCGTAGCCCATCAGGTAGGGATCGAAGAGCGGCAGGAGCTGGACCGGTTCGGTGATCCTCGCCCTCTTCATCGCGTGTACGTCGTCGGCCAGGGCGTCGAGCCGCCTCCCCGCGACCGACACGGCGACCAGCTCGTTGGCCAGGCCCGTCCATGCAGCCGTGCCAACGCCAGGCCAGGCGCCCCACCACCGTGCGAAGTCGTTCTTCGTCGATGGTCCGTAGACGCGGAGGTAGCGGCGGGCCATCTCGACGATCGCGGCCTCGGGGTCGACCTCGTGCCAGGACCGAAGCCACAGGCGCGGGCTGACGAACGTCACGCTCTGGCCGCGGCTGGGCCCGAAGCACAACCGGCCGTTGCGGGCGGCCGGCTTGAGCATGCCGCCCCAGCCTGACCGGAGGACGCTGCGGATGTGGTCCGAGCGCTTCCTGCCAACGATCGCGATCAGCTCTTCCCGCGTCAGGGGAGTGCCGTCGAGGGCGGCGCCGATGTCGTCGACGAGGTCCCAGAGCTCGTTCTCGCTCACGCCCATGAACTTGAGCCATGACGGCCGGATGCGGATCCAGCGCCTGCCCATGGCGGCGGTGAAGTAGGGCAGGTCGTCGGAGCGCGTGAGGTGCAGCGTGCCGCGCATGAGCCATGTCTTGACGAGGGTGCGGTCCGTCCAGAGGGCGTCGCGGACGTCGGCCACCGAGCACTCGGCGCGAACGGCGATCTGCAGCTCGGCCGCGGACATGACCTGGGCCTGGGCGCCCCCGATCTCCCCGACGACTTGCGCCAGGTCCTTCTTCGCCGCCCGTCCCGCCAGGTGATGGCGCTGGAGACGGAAGGCGTGAACCTGCGGCCAGTCGAGCTCGGTCGTCAATCGAAGAGTGTGCGGCCGCGGGTCACGAACTGGTCCCGGCGCGGACCGGTGCCGATGAGCTCGACCGGCGCTCCGATCAGCTCTCCGATGCGCTCGACGTAGTCGCGGCAGCGCTGGGGCAGGTCCTCCCAGCACCGCGCCTTGCCGATCTCCTCCTCCCAGCCGGGCAGCTCCTCGTAGATCGGCGTGCAGTGCTTGTAGTGGGAGATGTTGGCGATCGGGTGGTCGTGACGCTTGCCGCGGAAGTCGTAGCCGGTGCAGATCTGGAGCCGCGGCTGGTCGTCGAGGATGTCGAGCCGCATGAGCGCCGCCACGCCGACGCCGTTGAGCCTGACGGCGTAGCGCGCGACGGCGGCGTCGAACCAGCCGATGCGCCTGGGCCGGCCGGTGACCGTGCCGAACTCGTGGCCACGCTCCCGTATCTGGTCCCCCACCTCGTCGAGCAGCTCGCTCGGAAACGGACCGTAGCCAACGCGCGACGTGTACGCCTTGAAGACGCCGATCGTGAGGTCGACCCTGGTGGGTGGGATGCCGCTGCCCGTCAGCGCGCCGCCGGCCGTCGGGTTGGAGCTGGTGACGTAGGGATACGTGCCGAAGTCGAGGTCGAGCATCGTCGCCTGCGCGCCTTCGAGGAGGATCTTCTTGTTGCCGTCCAGCGCCTGCTGGATGATCGGGAAGGTGTCCTTGATGTAGGGGTCGAGCTCTCTTGCATAGCGCGTGTACTCGGCGAGCATCGACTCCCAGTCGTATTTGTCCTTCGCGTAGAGCTTCTCGAGGATCGGGTTCTTCACCTGGTCGACGACGAAGGCGAGCTTCTTGCGCATGAAGGCTTCCTTCTGCAGGTCGCCGATACGGAAGCCGATCCGGCGGATCTTGTCGGCGTAGGCGGGTCCGATGCCGCGCCAGGTGGTGCCGAGGCGGTCGTCCCCTCTCGCCTCCTCCTCCAGCTGGTCGAAGAGCGGGTGGTAGCGCATGACCATGTGCGCCCGTTCGCTGACGATGAGATTCCTGAGCTCTATGCCGCGCTCTTTGAGCTGGGAGATCTCCTTCAGAAGGACGATCGGGTCGACGACGACGCCGTTGCCGATGATGCAGGTGCAGTGTGGGTAGAGGATGCCGCTCGGGATGAGCTGAAACTTGAACTCGCCGTGCTCGGTGATGACCGTGTGGCCGGCGTTGTTGCCGCCCTGGGAGCGGATGACCATGTCGGCCTTGGCGGCGAGGTAGTCGATGACCTTGCCTTTGCCCTCATCGCCCCACTGGCCGCCGACCAGGATGATGACCACGGAGGGCTATTCTGAGCCGGGCTCGGGCCGCCTCGTCTCCAGGTTGTAGAAGCGCGTGTGGTCACGGCGGAACTTGAGCTCGATGGTGCCGGTCGGCCCGTTGCGGTGCTTGGAGACGTGGACCTCGGCGATGCCGGGCTTCTCGTCTGACTTGTAGTACTCAGGGCGGAACAGGAACATGACTACGTCAGCGTCCTGCTCTATCGAGTTGTGGACGATCACGTCTCCTGCAGTGAAGCAGTGGAGGCCCGCCACCGTCAGGTCGTACACCTCGTCGATCCCATCCGGTCGGATCGAGGCGATCTGGTCCCAGTGAACGTCGCTGCGAACCTCGATAGGTCCCTTTTGCGCAAAGGGTGCATATCGGCCCGCGAGAGTAGGGGTGTTTTGCGCAAAACGTGTGTGTCGGTCGATTCTTGGCGTGGCGATCTGATCGCCGGGCTTCAGTGCGTCGAGACGTCGCCAACACTCGATGGTGAGGAACCTGTGGTTCGCCGTCGCGCGCACCGAGCGGCCCAGCTGAGTGGTCAGCTTGAACACGGGCTTCACTCCAGTCGCGAACGCATGGCTCACTTTGGCGGGTTGCATCCGCCACGAACCCCCATCGAGGGCCAGCACTTCGAAGCCTGCCTTGCCGACCAGATTTCCAATCGGCACGCACGAGCCTGATGCGGGTAGATAGACCGGCGTATCGCCGGTGATGCAGCCCGATTCGCGAAGATCGCTCAGTATCGGGCGCTTGTCCGGACGCTGCTCGGGTGCGCGGCTCAGCTGCGATATCGCGACCACCGGAACGCGCAATTCGCGAGCCAGGCCTTTCATCGCGCGCGAGATCGACGAGACTTCCTGCACCCGGTTGTCGTCGCCCCGCGATCGTCCATGCATCAGCTGCAGGTAGTCGACGACGATCATGTCGACGTTGTGCCGCATTTTCGCCTGACGGGCTTTGAGCATCAACGTCAGCTCATCCATAACCGGGGTGTCGTCGATGAAGATCGCAGCCTCGCCCAGAGGTCCGAGGGCGTTCGATACGCGGTCAAATTCCGCCTCGGTCAAAAGTCCCCGGTGCATGCGCTGCGCGTCGATCTGCGCCTGCTCGGTGAGCAAACGCTCGGTCAGCTGCTCCTTCGACATCTCGAGGCTGAAAATGGCGATCGATTTCTTCGCCTCGAGTGCAGCGTGAAGGGTAATGTTCAAAGCGATCGCCGTTTTCCCCATCGAGGGTCTTCCCGCGATCACGATCAGGTCGCTGTCCTTGAACCCGCCGGTCATCCGGTCGAGGTCGTGGAACCCCGACGGGATCCCGACCACGCCCTGCCCGCTCTCCATGAGCAAGGAGATCCGCTCCATCGCCGGCCCCAGGAGGTCGTAGAGCCGCGCCAGCTCGCGCTGGTCGCGGTCGTCCGCGACCCCGAACACGAGCGACTGCGCCTGGTTGATCGCGTCCTCGGCCTCGATCGAGTCGTCATACCCATAGCCGGCGATGTTGCCGCCGGCTGAGATCAGCCGCCGCTTGTACGCCTTCTCCTTGACGATTCGGCCGTAGTACTCGATGTTCGCCGCGGTCGGAACCGTGCTCTGCATCGAGGCAAGGTGCGCTCTCCCGCCGACCCGCTCGAGCAGGCCCATCTGCTGCAGTTGCGCGGCCAGCGTCACGTTGTCGATCGGCTCACCGGCGGCGAACAGGTCCAGCGCGGCGCGATAGATCTGCCCGTTGTTCTCGCGGTAGAAGTCCTCGGGGTGCAGGAACTGCAGCACCTTGGCGATCGAAAGCGGCTCGATCAGGATCGACCCGATGACCGAGATCTCCGCGTCGAGGTCGTGCGGTGGTATCCGCCCTGCGGCGAGTGAAAGCGTGGTCGCCATGTCCGGAGCTCTAGCGGTCCTGCGTGACGATCACGTTGACGCGAGCGACCACTTCGTGATGCAACTTCAGCGACACCTGGTGCTCGCCCAGCGCCTTGATAGGCTCCTTCAACTCGATCTTGTGCCGGTCGATCTCGACACGGTGCTGCGCCTTCAGGGCGGCGGCGATGTCCTGGTTGGTGATGGAGCCGAAGGCCTTGTCCTCGGCACCGACCTTCAGGCGGACGACGACCGTCTTGTTGTCGATCTCGTCGGCGACCGCCTGCGCCTCGTTGCGGTCCTTCGCCTCCCGCTTCTGGGCGACCTCGCGCAGCCGCTTCGCCTCCGCCTCCGCCCCCTTGCCCGCCGTCACGGCCAGCTTGCGGCGCAGGAGGTAGTTGCGGCCATAGCCGTCAGCCACCTCCTTCACGTCGCCGGCGTGACCGACGTTCTCTACGTCCTTCGTCAGCAAGACCCGCACTTCACACGACCTCCGATATGGATTGGTACTCGTCGCGGTGGCGGACTCGCGAAAGTATTCGATTCAGCCGGCGCCTCGCCCCATGCCTCGCGATGGAGACAGTATCCCTGACATCGCGATCCCAGACGCTTTGCCCAGCCTTGATCAAGGCTTCGTGCTCGCGCCGGATCTCTGGTGGGCAAGCCTCGATGAACGTCTCCACGGCCAGGATCCCGAGCGCGAGCATGTCCAGCTCACCCAGCACCGGGATCCAGGCCGGGAAATCGATCGGGCTGACGATGAGGCCGAGCACGGCCAGCAACACCGCCTTCGGCGCCCTCGGCACGCGCTCGTCCCGCAGCAGGCAGTAGGCGAGCTTGCCGTGCCGCGGCACGTCGACCAGAACCTCTTTTGCCCGCGAAAGGATGGATGGCATGGGCTAGGCCGGGAAAGACTACAGCAGACCGAGCAACACAAGAAACCCGATTAACAGTAGCCTTCCGCCGTGGCGACGACCGAGGCAGTAGCCGCCCCCCCAGCCGCTCCACCGCAGGTCCAGTACGGCAACCGGTGGCACTCCGCCCTGAGCAGCTTCTGGTTCGGCAGCAACTTCCTGTGGATTCCGCTGACCACCGTCTTGCTCCAGAACCGCGTCGACCACCTGGTACCTCAGCACAACCTCCAGAACACGGGCATTGGCGTGGCTGCCGGCATTGGCGGAATCCTCGCCGTCACGGTGCCGCCGATCGTCGGCGCGTGGTCGGACCGGCTGAAAACCAGGTTCGGCCGGCGGCGGCCGATCATCGTCGTGGGGTCGCTCCTGACCTTGCCCGGGCTTTTCCTGGTCATGACGGCGACCAACTATCCCGAGCTCGTGGTCGGCTACGCGATCATCCAGTTCTTCTTCAACGCGGCGGGAGCCGCCTACGCCGGCGTCGTTCCCGACGTCGTCCCCGCGCAGCAGTTCGGCAAGGCAAGCGGGTTTCTTGGCACCATGACGCTCCTCGGCATCGGGGCCGGCACCGGCGCGACCTCGATCCTAGGCGACGTCCCGCTGATTTACGTGATCATCGCCATCGTCGTCCTCGTCTCCCTGGTGCCCATGCTCTGGGCCGCGCGCGACGAGGGCATGGGCCCTGTCCTCCGCCCGCCGGCAATGCCGTTCCGAGACAAGGTCAACGATTTCCTGCGTCCGCTCCACGAAGGCGACCTCGCGTGGGTCATCTTCACCCGCCTCATGGTGTCGGCAGGGATCACCGTCGTCCAGGTCAACCTCCTCAACTTCTTCAGGGACGTGGTCCTGGGCGGCGCCAGGGCCGACACCTTCACAGCGATCTGGCTGCTGGTCATGGTCACGTCTGCCGTGCCGTTCGGATTCTTCGGCGGCCTGATCTCGGACCGGCTCCACCGGCGCAAGATCTTCGTCTACGTCTCAGGGGCGGCCCAGTCCCTGGTGGCCGTCTCGTTCGCCGTCTTCTATCCCACCGCGCAGCCCATCGTCATCGGGCTGGCCGTCGCGTACGGCGTCGGCTACGGCCTGTACTACGCGGTCGACTGGGCCCTGGCCTGCGACACGCTGCCGGATCCGCGGGCGTCGGCGAAGGACATGGGGCTCTTCCACATCGCTCTCACGCTGCCGCAGGCGATCATTCCCTTCTTCGCCAACCCCCTGATCGACCTACTCAACGGTCCGCACGGGAACGGCGGCTACCGGATCGTCTTGTCGAGCGCGGTGGTCTTCATGATCCTCGGCACGGTCTTCGTGAGCCGCATCAAGACGGTTCGCTGAGCGCCGGATCGCGACCAGGGTCGCGATCCAGACCGCGGCGATCCCCACCAGTCCGGCTTCGGCCAGCACGCGCAACACCACGATGTCGGAGTATCCGCCGACGAGCAGCGTCTGCAGCAGCTTGTGCACCGGGCCGATGAGCAGCCATCCGGCCGCGACGAGCCCGAGCACCGTCCAGTCCCGTCGCGGCATCGCCCACGCGACGAGCACGAACATCGGCAGCAGGAGCAGCACGAGGTGCGTGCCCCACGAGTAGGAAGCGATGAGCGGCGTCGCCGCGACGATGGCCGCCGCGTCCAGGGCGCGGTCCGAAGACGAGCGCACCATGACCATGGTGATGGCGAGCACCGCGATGGCCACGAGCAACGTGAGCAAACGCGCCGGCGCGGGGCTTCCCCGGACGATCACGAAAGTGCCGGGATCGAACAGCCGCGTGATGGTGCCACCGGGCGAGTGGTTCTCGAAGAAGCCGGTGCCGGCGCTCACCGCGGGCAGCACCTTGAAGATGTACTCCAAGAGGTACTGCGGCGCGCCAGCCAGCCAAAGAGCCAGCCCCGCCCCTGCCGCCGCGGCCAGCATCGCCCAGCGCCGCGCCCACAGGACGAGGAGCACGACCGGGCCCTGGATGAGCTTCAGTGCGACGGCCGCTCCCAGGCCGAGGCCGCCCCACCACCGGCCGGCGATCCAGGCCGCGAACCAGATCCCCGACAGCGCCAGCAGGACCAGGTTCACCTGCCCCTCCTGGACGTTGCCGATGACCGGCTCGAACGCGACCGCGATCAGGAACAGCAACACCGCGAGCTGCCGGTCGCCGATGCGCAGCGCCCGCAGCATGAGCCAGATGAAAAGCGCCAGCGACGCGTTCAGGACGAGCACGGTGCCGGCGGCGATCAGGCGCGAATCGACCCCGACGAGCGGCTGCAGCATCCAGGCCAGGACCGGCGGCATCACGTACTGGGGGCCTGTGGGCTCGAGGCAGCCCATCGTGGCGCACAGGTCGTACGGGTCGCGGCCGGAGGCGATGCGCGCGGCGGCGCGCAGGTAGCTCTCCTGGAAGTCGCCAAGGTAGCCGCCGAGCAGCACCGGCTGGACCACCGCCTGCCAGAGATAGGTCAGAGCGACGGGCAGGCCGGCGATCGCGAGCAAGACCCATCGGAACCGGCGGTTCGCGAGCGCCCCAGGGGATCTACGCACGAGCGCGAATTATCAGCAGGCGTCAGCCGATTGAAACCGGTTCTGAGTCCGTCGCCCGCCGGATCTGGCCCTCCAGGCTGCGCATCTGGGCGATCCCGAAGAAGATGTTGCCTCCCAGTCCGAACACGATCACGAACAGCACGGCCGGCAATGCGAAGCGGACAGCGCTCATCGCCCACCACACCACGGGGAGGAGCACGAGCGTGCCCACCAGGGCGATCAGATACCAGCGCTTGAAGGTGAGAAAGACACGGATGAAGGTCGGACCTGTGCCCTCGAAATGCCCGACTGCGTAGACCATCGAGCCCCGCGGCCCGCCGAGCTCCAGCCTGAAGGCGTCGGGATTCGCCTCCCCACGTAGCCCGTACCCGCCAACGAACGCCAGCGGGGCGCGTGGGAGCGGCCGCAGTAGCCGCGCCGCGCAGTCGGCACGCGGAAGGATTGTCTGCAGGACAACCGTTCGAGACAGCGGTGCTGGGAGTGGATCACGCTCCAGGGCGTCGTCGCCGGGCGGAAGGTTGATGTCCAGCTTTCGGCTCCGGATGCGGTCGAGCTGGTACCACATCACCGCTGCGGCGCTGAAGAAGTACATCGCGTGTCCCGTGAAGAGTCTGGCGACGTACATCGGCGGCTGCGCCTCTCCCGATAAGGCCCTGAACATCAGGAGGAAATTGACGACGACGTACGCCGTCGCGACGATGGCAGCGATCTTGACCGCGGCCGGCAACTGCCCGAACAGGACCTCGATCGGAACGCGAGCCAAGCTGAAGGCCACGATCGCCGAGCCGGCGATCGGAAAGATGGCTGTGAAGAGGAGCGGCCAGATGCTCGCGACGGTTGGTGCCCACGTATCCGGGCCAAACGTGGCGATGTGTAAGAGC
>JBKPCW010000053.1:0-15593 GCA_046727555.1 Candidatus Dormiibacterota bacterium
GACTTCCCGCGCCTGCTCGACAAGATCGGCCAGTCGATGGCCAACGACTTCGACCTCAGCGAAGAGGTCCGCCACCTGCAGGTGCCGACGCTCATCGTGGCCGCCGACGCCGACATGGCGCCGCCGAGCCACTACGTCGAGGTGTTCAAGCTCCTCGACGGCGGGCTGCGCGACGGAGGCTGGATGGGCGAGGGCCGGCCCAAGGGCGGTCACGCCCTGGCCATCCTGCCCGGCCTGACCCACTACAACCTCGGCATGTCGCCGCTGTTCGCCGCGGCGACGCTGGCCTTCCTTGACCAGGAGCCGTAGAGGCACGGCCGGAAACCATCGCCGAGAGATTCGGCGATCCAGGTGGCCCAGATCCGGGCGAAGCGACGAGCAGCGGAGCGAGCGCATCGTCCATGCGTAAGCGAGCAGCGCAGGAGCTGAGCCCGGAGATGGGCCGCATTGGGCGCCGAAGATCCGGCGAGGGCTTTTCGGCCGGGCCTCCGGCGCCGGGACTATCTCCCGGGCTGGTAGCTGCTGACGAACAGGTAGATCAGCACGATCGCGAAGGCCCCGTACTCCAGCACCACGTTGCGCGTGAAGCTGTCCTCGACGGTGTGCCGCACCAGTCCCCGGTTGATGTACCAGGCGAAGAAGAGCATCACCGCGAACGTCCCCTCGTTGACGACGAGGTAGAGCGAAAGGGCGGTGATCGCCCAGGCGAGGAACGTGACGACCTGGCCGACGAAGAGGGCAAAGATGAAGGCGCGGCGTGGGGCGATGGCGACGCCGTTGACCCGGAAGCTGCGGTAAGAGGCAAGAAACGTGATGGTGAAGATCCAGAGCAGCTGCAGGATCGGGTTGAAGTGGCGGGTGACGATGACCAGGTACGCGCCCGCGACGACGACGACCAGGATCACCTCCTGGAGGACGACGTGGCCGAGCTTCTCCTGGTTGCGCAGGCGAAGGTAGTCGAGCCGCGCCAGGATGATGAAACCCGTCCCGAAGACGACGGTCGCGGTCGCGTACTTCCAGAGCTGGACGTCCTGGAACAGCGAGAGCCCGGCGAGCGTGATGGCGCCCAGCGCGACCGGGATGTAGTGCTCGATGCGTGGGAACTCCTCGGCTCCGCGCAGGTACCCGAGCACCGCCGGCGCGGCGACGACGACAAGACCCAGGGCCAGCGCCCAGACCTGACCCTGGCCGAGCAGCTCGGACTTGAAGCCGAGCGCGATCGCCACGAGCACGACGCCCGCGAAGATCAGGAAGCTCCGGTCACGCTCTGATTTGGCGGCGGAGTCGGCCGGGACGACCTTCTCCGCCAGCACAGGCGGCATCTTCATCGCAAGCCTCGGCATTTAAGCACGCCCGTACCGGTCCTCGAGTCGCACAACGTCGTCGATCTCGGGCGTCGAGTCTTCGAAAATGTCGGTGTCCTCGATCGCCGTGAGCCGGTGCCGCGTGCCGGGCGTGAGGTGGATCGTGTCCCCCGCCGTCATGCGGTGGGTCGAGAGCGCCCCGTCAGCGCCGCCGAGCTCCATGTCGATCGCCCCCTTGATCACGTACTGGCATTCGTCCTTCAGCCGGTGGTATTGAAGCGACAGCGCCTCGCCCTTGTTGAGGTGGAGCACCTTGCCCAGGTAGCGGTCGGTGATGGCCCACCGGAGCTCGTAGCCCCACGGCTTGTCGACCTTGGTGTCGTCGACGCGCCGGATCTCAGGCGAGCGCGTGTTGCCTGATGCCAACGATGTCTTCCAGCGCCTTCAGCCGGGCTTCGACCGCGTCGCTGTCGGGAGCCTCGGAATAGATCCGGATCAACGCCTCCGTGCCGCTGGCCCGCAGCAGCACCCAGCTGCCGTCGGCGAGGTAGAACTTGAACCCGTCGTCGGAACGCACGCGCTGGACCGGGACACCGGCGATCTCACCCGGCTCGTTCTTCTCCAGCGTGTCGAGGATCCGCTTGCGCTCCGGCTCGTAGGTCTCGCGGTGCAGGTGGATGTCGTGCCGCGCGTAGGCGTGCGGCCCGACCCGCTGCTCGAGTTCGCCGAGGATCCGTGAGACGCTCTTCCCCGTCTTGACCACCATGTCGGCGAAGAGCAGGCCGATGAGGATCCCGTCTCGCTCCGGGATATGGCCACGGACGGCAAAACCGCCCGACTCCTCGCCTCCAAGGACTGCGTTCGTCTCCATCATCTTCGGCGCGACGTTCTTGAATCCGACGGGAACCTCGTAGACCCGCTCGCCGAACTCGGCGCCCAGCTTGTCCGCCATCGCGGTCATGTTCACCGTCTTCACCACGGGGCCGCGCATCCCCCGCGTCTCGAACAGGTACAGCATCAGGAGGGCGAAAACCTGCAGCTGGTTGATGAAGCGGCCGGTCTCGTCGATGATGCCGACGCGGTCGGCGTCGCCGTCCGTGCAGATGCACAGGTCCTGGCCGCCGACCTTCATGAACGCGATGGTGGAGTCGATGTTGGGCGGGATCGGCTCCGGGTTGAGGCCGCCGAACAGCGGGTTGCGCTGGTTGTGCAGCTCGGTCACGACCGTCCTGCCGCCGCCGATCAGCTCGGCGATGTAGCCGTAGCCCGACCCGTACATGCACTCGTGCACGATGCGCAGGCCGGCCTCTTTGATCGCGTCCAGGTCGACCATGCGCGCGATCTGGGCGTAGTAAGAGGGCCGCGGGTCGTACGTTGTCACGAGGGTGCGCGACGCGGTGCCGTCAGGCGCCGGCACATCGTCGAGGGCGTTGATGTTCTTCTCCAGCTGGGCGATGACCTCCGGCGGCACCGCGCTGCCGGTCTCGGTCTTGTACTTGTAACCATTGAACTGGTACGGGTTGTGACTCGCCGTGATCGCGGCGCCGCCGGTCGCCTTGCGGTCGATGACCGTCCACGAAACGACCTGGGTCGGTGAGGGGCGGTCGAACACCAGCGTCCGGATCCCGTTGCTCGCGAACACGTCGGCGACCGCCTGCGCGAAGTCCTCCGAGGCGAAGCGGCAGTCGTAGCCGATGATTCCGAGCGGCTCGTGGGAGCGGGTTTTCATGTACTGCGCGCTGCCCTGGGCGACGCGACGCACGTTGCCGAACGTGAAGTCGTCGGCGATGATGCCTCGCCACCCGTCGGTCCCGAACTTGATCTGTTGGGCCGGCATATCCGCCTAAAGGTATCTGGTCTTGCGGGCGCGCTTCAGGGCGTCCACGACCTTGCGCACGTCCTGCGCCCGCGACCGCGGAACCACGAGCAACGCGTCCTCGCTGTCAACGATGATCATGTCCTCGAGGCCGATCGCGGCCACAAGACGGCGGTCGCCAAAGACCAGGCTTCGAGTGGTGTCGACGAGGACGGCCTCGCCGTCGACCGAGTTGCCGCGCGCGTCGGCGTGCACGCGGTCGCCCAGCTCCGCCCAGTTGCCGATGTCGGCCCAGTCGAAAGCCGCCGGCACCAGAAGCAGGCGGTCGGTCTTCTCCATGACGCTGCGGTCGATGACCTCCACCGGCAGCCGGCCGTAGAGCTCGGCCGCACCGGCCTCGTCGCCCGCCTCACGGGCGGCGACGACTTTGCGCAGCCCGGCCAGGTGCCGCGGCGCGTGGCGGCCGAGCTCTTCGAGCATCACCTCTAGGCGCCACGAGAACCAGGCGAGGTTCCAGTAGTACCCGCCCTCGCGCACGAAGCGCCGCGCCTCGGCCGCGGCGGGCTTCTCGATGAACCGCCTGACCTTCAGCGTGCCGCGCGACTGCCGGCCCGGAGCGTGGAGGTAGCCGAGGCCGGTGGAGGGAAACGTCGGTCTCAGGCCAACCGTGACCAGCGACGCCGTTGAAGCCGCTGCCTGGACCGCCTTGCGCACCGCCGCCGCCGCCGCGGCGCTGCCGCGGACGACGTGGTCGGCGGGCAGCGCGACCATCACCGCCCCCGGATAGCGCGCCGCCAGCGTGAGCGTGGCGAGGCCGTAGGCGTTGGTCGTGCCGCGCGCGGCCGGCTCGAGGATCAGGTGCGCGTCATCGACCTCGGGCAGGACCGCCTCGATGATCTCCCGCTGGCGCGTCTCGGTCAGGACGAACACCTCCCCGGCGACCGTCCTCGCCCGCTCGTAAGTGGCCCGGAGCAGCGGCCGGCCACGCTCGGCCAGCGGCAGGACGTGCTTTGGGGTCGCGCGTCGCGACCGCGGCCACAGCCGGGTCCCCGCCCCGCCGGCGGGGATGACGGCGATCGTCCTCTGGCTCACGCGCGGAGTGATAGCTCCTCCGCGAGCTCCGCGGCACGCGCCGTCGACTCCCACGGCGCGTCGATGTCGGTCCGTCCGAAGTGCCCGTAGACCGCGGTCTGGCGGAACAGCGGGCGCCGCAGGTTGAGCTCCTTGATGATGCCGAGCGGGCTCAGGTCGAAGAGCTTGGTCACCGCCGAGGCGATGGAGGTGTCCGGCACTTTGCCGCTCCCGAACGTGTCGACCCGGATGGCGACCGGCTTGACCACGCCGATGGCGTAGGAGACCTGCACCTCGCACCGGCCGGCCAGTCCCGCGGCGACTATGGTCTTGGCCACGTGGCGCGCCCCGTAGGCGCCGGCGCGGTCGACCTTGGTCGGGTCCTTGCCCGAGAAGCAGCCGCCGCCGTGCCGCGCGTAGCCGCCGTAGGTGTCGACCATGATCTTGCGGCCCGTCAGGCCCGCGTCGGCGACCGGGCCGCCGATGACAAACCGGCCGGTGGGATTGATGTAGGTGCGGATCGCGCCGTCGCGCAGCTCGGCCGGGATCGCCACGTCGATCACGTGCTCCTTGATGTCCGCGCGCAGCTGTTCGACGTCGATCTCGTCGTGGTGCTGGGCGGCCACGACGACGTTGTCGACGCCGGACGGCTTGCCGTCGTCGCCGTAGCGCACGGTCACCTGGACCTTGCCATCCGGACGCAGATAGTTGAGCGCCTTGCTGCGCCGCACCTCGGCCAGGCGCCGGGCAAGGCGGTGCGCCAGCATGATCGGAAGCGGCATGAGCTCCGTCGTCTCGTCGCAAGCGAAGCCGAACATCATCCCGGAGTCACCGGCGCCGCCGACGTCGACGCCCTGCGCGATGTCGGGCGACTGCTCGTCGATGCTGCTCACGACACCGCACGTCTCGGCGTCGAAGCCATACTTCGCGCGCGTGTAGCCGACATCGCGGACGGTCTGCCGGATGATGCGCGGGATGTCGACGTAGCAGTCGGTGGTGATCTCGCCCACGACGATCACCAGGCCGGTGGTGACGATCGCCTCGCAGGCGACACGCGCGAGCGGATCCTTGGCCAGGATGGCGTCGAGGATGGCGTCGGACACCTGGTCGGCAAGCTTGTCCGGGTGGCCTTCGGTGACGGACTCGGACGTGAACAGTGAGGGCATCGACGGTCTCCTTTGAATCTCCCGCGCCGGCAAGGACGCGCGACCGGGTGCGCGTGTCCCCAAGCGCCAGGGTCATACCTCTGGGACGGGCTAGATGCTAACCCAGGGGCAGGTAGTGGATGCCCGAGTGGCGGAAGAGCTTCGAGCCGCGCTGTTGGAGCAGCGCCGCCGTCGACGCGCGCGCGGCCTCGATGACCGATTCGACGTGCTCGCGCTTCATCACCCACGTCGCGGTGGGCGCGGTGATCGGGCAGAGGACGATGATCCGCGCCCGGTCGCGTAGGCGCTCGTAGTCGCTGAGCATCTGGTGGTGGAGCGAGAGCTGCAGGGTGCGGGCGATCAGCTCGGGCAGGCTGTCCGGAGAGGACTCGTACTCGCCGCCGCCCATCAGGCTGATCGCCACGACGTCCTTGGCGCCGTCGTCGACCGCGATGTCGAGCGGCGTGTTGTCGACCACGCCGCCGTCCATGTGCGCACGCTCGTTGATGCGCACCGCCGGGAACAGGCCCGGGATCGCGGTCGAAGCCAGCAGCGCCGGGGTCAGGTGACCGGAGCGGAAGACCACCGGGCGGCCGGCGTTGAGGTCGGTCGCCACGACCGCGAGGGGCACCCGCAGCTCTTCGAACGTGGCGATCCCGGTCAGGGACTCGGCGCGCTCGATCAACCGCCGCACGTTGTCCTGCGGCATGAGGTTGAGCTGGTCCCTGCGCAGGCCGGACACGATGATCCCCAGGGGATGGGCGGAGAAGACGGCCGCCGCCTGGCGCGACAGCCAGACCACGCGCAGCATCATCGTCCCCGCGAGCGAGGGATAGGCGGCGATTGAAGCCCCGTTCAGGGCCCCGACGCTGGTCCCGACCAGGCCCGCGGGCGGCTCGACACCGGCCTCGAAAAGGGCCTGCAAAACGCCGACCTGCGCCGCACCGCGTGCTCCCCCACCGCCCAGCACCCAGGTGCGCCGAGCGGGACCGAACATTCCTGGTGCTTAGGTTAGGTGCCTTCCTCCCAGGAAGATAGGTAGCGGCGCTGCTCGTCGGTCAGGGTGTCGATCCCGATCCCCATCGCCCGCAGCTTCAAACGGGCGACCTCGGAGTCGATCTCCACGGGGACGTCGTAGACCTTGTTCTCCAGCTGCTTCGCGTTCCGGGCGATGTACTCGGCGCACAGGGCCTGGTTGGCGAAGCTCATGTCCATCACCGCGGCGGGGTGGCCCTCCGCGCCCGCCAGGTTGATCAGCCGGCCCTCGCCCAGCAGGAACAGCCGGCGGCCGTCGCCCAGCCGGTACTCCTGCACCGACGGCCGGGGCTGGCGGACGCCCGTCGCCATCTCGTCCAGCGCCTTGAGGTTGATCTCGGAGTTGAAGTGGCCCGAGTTGGCCAGGATGGCCCCGTCCTTCATGACCTCGAAGTGCTTCCGGTCCAGCACGTTGACGTCGCCGGTGACGGTGACGAAGATGTCGCCTTCGCGCGCGGCCTTGTCCATGGTCATCACGCGAAGGCCGTCCATCGCCGCCTCGAGCGCCTTCACCGGGTCGATCTCGGTGACCACGACGTCGGCGCCGTGGCCCTTGGCGCGCGAGGCGAGCCCGCGCCCGACCCAGCCGTAGCCGGCGACGACGAACGTCTTGCCGGCCAGGAGCACGTTGGTGGACCGGATGATGCCGTCGAGCGTCGACTGGCCGGTGCCGTATCGGTTGTCGAACATGTGCTTCGTGTCGGCCTCGTTGACGGCCACGATCGGGTAGGCGAGGACACCGTGCTCGGCCATCGCGCGCAGGCGGATGACGCCGGTGGTCGTCTCCTCGGTGCCGCCGACGACCTCGGGCAGCTGGTCACGGCGTGACTTGTGCAGCACCGACACGAGGTCGGCGCCGTCGTCCATCGTCAGCTGCGGCCGGTGGTCGAGCGCAGCCTCGATGTGCTCGTAGTAGGTCTCGTTGTCCTCGCCCCGGATCGCGTAGGTCTTGATGTTGTGGCGCGACACCAGCGCGGCGGCGACCGCGTCGTTGGTCGAGAGTGGGTTCGACGCGCACAGCGCGATGTCGGCGCCGCCCGCCTTCAGCGTCAGCATCAGGTTGGCCGTCTCGCTCGTCACGTGGAGGCAGGCCGCGAGGCGCAGGCCCTTCAACGGCTGCTCCTTGGCGAACCTGTCGCGGATCAGGCTGAGGACCGGCATCTCGCGCGCCGCCCAATCCACGAGGTCCTGGCCCTGCGCGGCCAGGTTCACGTCCTTCACGTCGTTGCCCCGGGAACTTACCTTCAAGTCTTTCTCCTACTCGTACACGATCTCGCTCACCAGCTTGACGTCCTGCAGCTTCTGCCGGCCATTGAGGTAGGCGAGCTCGATCAACACCTGGACGCCGATCACGTCGGCGCCGAGCTTGCGCATCAGGCGGACCGCCGCCGAGGCGGTGCCGCCGGTCGCAAGAACATCATCGACGATCACGACCTTCTGGCCGGGCTGCACGGCGTCGGAGTGGACCTCGAGCTGGTCGGTGCCGTACTCGAGGTCGTACGACTCCATCACCGTCATCCAGGGCAGCTTGCCGGTCTTGCGGATGGGGACGAAGCCCGAGCCCAGCCGGACGGAGATCGCGGAGCCGGGGATGAAGCCCCGGGCCTCGATGCCGGCGACGAGGTCCGGCGGGTCGGCCTGCCAGGCCTTCGACATCAGCTCGACGACCTCGCGAAAGATCGTCCTGTCCCCGAGCAGCGGCGTGATGTCGCGGAAGATGATTCCCTTCTGCGGGTAGTCGGGCACGTCGCGGACGTACTTCTTGAGCTCCTCGGGCGTGGTCACTTCGAAAGCACCGAACGAAAGTATTCAAGAGTCCGGGCCAGGCCGTCTTCCAGGCTCACCTCCGGCTGCCAGCCGAGCAGCTTCTTGGCGCGCGCGATGTCAGGCCGGCGCTGCTTGGGGTCGTCGACCGGCAGGTCGCGGTGCTCGATCCGGCTCCCGGAGCCGCTGAGCCTGATGATCGTCTCCGCGAGCCCAAGGACGGTGACCTCCTGCGGGTTGCCGAGGTTCACGGGCAGCTCGTCGCCGCGGTCCAGCGCCGCGAGCACGCCGCGGACCAGGTCGGAGACGTAGCAGAGGCTGCGCGTCTGAGAGCCGTCGCCGTAAACGGTCAGTGGCTCGCCCCGGATCGCCTGGGCCATGAAGTTCGGCACCGCCCGCCCGTCCTGGACCTGCATCCGCGGCCCGTGCGTGTTGAAGATGCGCACGATCCGGGTGTCGACCTTGTGCGTCCGGTGGTAGGCCATCGCGTAGGCCTCGGCGCAGCGCTTCGCCTCGTCGTAGCAGCCCCGCGGGCCGATCGGGTTGACGTTGCCCCAGTACGTCTCGGGCTGGGGGTGGACGAGCGGGTCGCCGTAAACCTCCGAGGTCGAGGCGAGGAGGAAGATCGCTTCTTTGGCGCGGGCGAGGCCGAGCATGTTCATGGTCCCCACCGTGCCGACCTTGAGCGTGTGGATCGGGTTGGCGTCGTACTGCGGCGGCGAGGCCGGCGAGGCGAAGTGCAGCACGTAGTGCACGTCGCCGCCGATGAAGATGCCGTGGTTGACGTCGACCTGCTTGAGCTCGAAGTCGGGGTTGCCCTGCAGGTGGCGGAGGTTCTCGGCGGAGCCGGTGATGAAGTTGTCCAGCGCGACCACGCGCAGGCCTCGCCCGAGCAGCGCCTCGCAGAGGTGCGAGCCGATGAACCCGGCGCCGCCCGAGACGACGGCGCGCGGCCGCCGCGAGTTACTCGCGGCCAATGCCGCGGTAGGTGAAACCCAGGCCCTTCATCAACACGGGGTCGTAGATGTTCCTGCCGTCGATGATCACCGGCTGCCGCATCAGCTGCTTGACGCGCTGCATGTCCAACTGCCGGAACTCGTTCCACTCGGTGACGAGCAGCAGCGCGTCGGCGCCGGAGGCGACCTCATAGGCGTCTTTCAGATATTCGATATCGGGCAGCAGCCTCCGCGCCGTTTCCATCGCGGCCGGGTCATAGGCGCGGACCTCGGCGCCCGCGGCCAGAAGAACCCTGGCGATGTCGATGCTCGGCGCGTCGCGCATGTCGTCGGTGTTTGGCTTGAACGCGAGACCCAGCATCCCGACCACGCGACCGGGAAGCTCCTCCAGCTTCTCGCGAAGGAGGTCGATCACCAGCATGCGCTGGTCGCGGTTGATGTCCCTTACCGCGTGCAAGAGCTCAGGGTGGTAGTCGAACCTCTCCGCGACGGCGGTGAGCGCCGCGACATCTTTCTTGAAGCAGGAACCCCCCCAGCCGATGCCGGCGTCGAGGTAGCTCGAGCCGATCCGCTTGTCCAGGCCCATGCCCTCCGCCACGAGCTTGGCGTCCGCGCCCACGCGCTCGCTGATCCACGCGATCTCGTTGATGAACGAGATCCGCGCGGCGAGGAAGGCGTTGGACGCGTACTTGACCATCTCCGCGGTGTAGATGTTCGGCGTGACCAGGACCTGCGCGTTCAGCGGCGCGTAGAGCGCCGCCACCTTCTCCGCGGCCTCGCGATCTTTGCTGCCGACGACCACGCGGTCCGGGTGCATGAAGTCCTGGATCGCCGAGCCCTCGCGCAGGAACTCGGGGTTGGACACCACGTGGGCGGCGTGACGGGTGTTGTGCTTCTTCAGGACTTCCGACACCCTGTCGCCCGTCAGCGGCGGGACGGTCGACTTGTTGACCACGATCAGCGGCCCGTCCATGCTCTCGGCGATGGACCGCGCCGCTGACTCGACGTAGGACAGGTCCGCCTCGCCGCCCTCGCCCTCGGGCGTGCTGACCGCGATGATGGCGAACTCCGCGCCCGGCACCGCGTCGGCGTAGGAGGTCGTGAAGTCGAGGCGGCCGGCGGCGGAGTTCCGCTCCACCAGCTCGCGCAGCCCCGGCTCGTAGAAAGGCACCATGCCGCGCCGCAGGGTCGCGACCTTCTCCCGGTCGACGTCGACGACGTGCACGTTGTGGCCCAGGTCGGCGAGACAGGCCGCGGTCGTGAGACCGACGTAGCCCGCGCCGACGACCGCGACCCTGCTCATGCCGCAGCGATTATGTAGGCCTCGATCGTGTCCCGCGCCGCCTTCTCCCAGCTGAAGTGGCGCGCGCGCTCGATCCCCGCCCGCCTCCACCGCTCAGGCGCCGACACGATCTCGCTCACGGCTTCGCCGAGAGCCTCCGCGTCACCGTCCTCGACCAGCACCCCCGCGGCGTCGACGACTTCGGGGATGCTCGAGTTGCTGAACGCCGCCACCGGGCAGCCGCTGGCCATCGCCTCCAGGCACGGCAGGCCGAATCCCTCGTAGCGGCTCGGGAACACGAGGCAGGCGGCGGCCGAGTAGAGGTCGGCGAGCTCCTCGTCGACGACTCGGCCGAGCTGGATCGCGCCCGACATGCTCGGAGGCGCCTGCCGCCCAGGCACGCCGGCGATCAGGAGCTTCAGGTCGGGGTGCTTGAGGCGCGCCGTAGTCCAGGCGCGGAGCAGGGCGTGAGGGTCCTTGCGCGCGTCGAGGGCGCCGACGAAGAGCAGGTACCGGCCGTCGACGCCCCACTTGAGGCGCACCCGCGCCGCCGCGTCGTGCCGCGGCGTGAAGACCGGGTCGGCCGCCTCGGGGATGACCTTGATCTTCGAACGGGAGGCGACCCGCAGCCGGACGGCGTCGGCCGCCGTCGCCTCGGAGACCGCGACCACCACGTCGGCCCGGGGAAGCAGGCGCCGGAACGCGCCGTAGCGAAGGCGCTCGCCCCTCATCTTCCCCCCTCCCCACACCCACGGGATCAGGTCGTGCAGCGTGACGACGAGCGGCCGCGGCGAGCGGCCGGGAAGATGGAAATCGATGGCGTGGTACACGTCCGGCCCGATGCGCGCGATGTCGTTGGCGAGCGCGACCGCGTCCTCGTATGCAGACAGCCGGCCGTGGCTGCGCCGGCCGCAGCCGGCCAGCCGGTAGCGGCCGACGGGAAGGGCCGGCGCGTCGAACGCGACGTCCAGCAGGAGCGTGAGCTGGTCGTCGAACCCGGCCTTGATGAGGCCCTTCAGCACCCCTCGCGCGTAGGCGCCTACGCCGCGGACCGCGCTCGGCCCCTGGAGCGGCCTCATGTCCAGCAGCACGGACGGGCGACCGCCGCCCTTCCGAGATGAGTTCATGAGCAGAGGAAGCATAATTTGGCCGCCCGTGAACGACCTTGACCTGGTGATCGTCGGCGGCTGCGGCCACGTCGGCCTGCCGCTTGCCCTGTCCCTCGCCGACGCCGGTTACCGGGTCGGGATCAACGACATCGACCAGGCCAAGATCGAGATGATCCGGGCCGGCAACGTGCCCTTCCGCGAGACGGGCGCCGAGGCGCTGCTGCGCACGCTCCTGCCGACCGGCCGGCTCGAGCTGTCACGAGACCCCGCCATGCTCGAGCGCGCGCACGTGGTCGTGCTGGTGATCGGGACGCCGATCGACGAGTTCATGAACCCGTCCGTGCGCATCTTCGACCGCGTCCTCGACGAGCTGACGCCGCACATCCAGCAGGGATCGCTCATCGTCCTCCGCTCCACCGTCTTCCCGGGCACCAGCGAGACCGTCGAGCGCCGGCTTCGGTCGGCCGGGATTGAAGCGGAGGTCGCGTTCTGCCCGGAGCGCATCGCCGAAGGCCACGCCCTGGAGGAGCTGCGCTCGCTGCCGCAGATCGTCGGCGTCACCTCCGACAGCGCGTTCGAGAAGGCGAGCGCGCTCTTCCGCCGGCTTGGGGTCGCCTCGGTCGTCCGCACCACGCCGCTGGAGGCCGAGCTCGCCAAGCTGCTGACCAACACCTGGCGCTACATGAAGTTCGCCATCGCCAACCAGTTCTTCGAGATCGTCAACCGCTCCGGCCTGGATTACAACCGGGTGCTGAACGCGATCCGCGAGGACTACCCGCGCGCGGCCGACCTGCCGGCGCCGGGCCTTGCCGCCGGGCCGTGCCTGCTGAAGGACACGATGCAGCTCTCGGCCTTCACGCCCGACCACTTCCCGATGGGCCAGGCGGCGATGCAGATCAACGAGGGGCTGCCCGGGTACATCGTCGACGTGCTCAACGCCCGCCGGCCGCTGACCGGCCGCACGCTCGGCATCCTCGGCATGGCCTTCAAGGGCGAGTCCGACGACCCGCGCGCCTCGCTCAGCTACAAGCTGCGCAAGCTCGCCCAGTTCAAGGGCGCCAAGGTGCTGTGCACCGACCCGTACATCGTGGACGAGACGTTCGAGCCGCTGGACAAGGTGCTGCGGGACTCCGAGGTCCTGGTCATAGGCGCGCCGCACCGCCTCTACCGCGAGCTCGACCTGGCGGGACGTGAGGTCGCCGACGTCTGGGGTATCACGGGACCGATCCGGCTCTGAGAGTCGTCCTCACGGTGGATAGTCCGGACTATCGACCGTTTCCGCGCTGCAAGAGAACGGATAGTCCGGACTATCGGCGAAGGTCGCGGCCGTGAAAGTCCTCGTCACCGGGGCGACCGGCTTCATCTGCGGGTACCTCGTCGCCGAGCTGCTGCACGCCGGGCACGAGGTCGTCGGCGTCGACAACTTCAGCAAGTACGGCCCGGTCCGGCGGACGTTCGACAACGACCCGCGCTACCGGCTGGTCGAGGGCGACGCCAAGGACGCCGGGCTCCTGACCGAGCTGGCGGCCGACTGCGACCACCTCGTCGCCGGCGCGGCGATGATCGGCGGCATCTCCTACTTCCACGAGTTCGCGTACGACCTGCTCGCCGAGAACGAGCGCATCTGCGCCGCGACCTTCGACGCCGCGGTCAGCGCCTTCCGACTCGGCCGCCTCCGCAAGATCACAGTGCTCTCGAGCAGCATGGTGTTCGAGAGCGCGTCGGTCTTCCCCACGCCTGAAGGCGCGCAGCTGACGAGCCCTCCTCCCCGCTCCACCTACGGCTTCCAGAAGCTTGCCACCGAGTACTTCGCGCGGGGGGCGCACGAGCAGTACGGCCTGCCGTACACCATCGTCCGGCCTTTCAACTGCGTCGGCATCGGCGAACGGCGCGCGCTGCGCGACCACGACGTGATGAGCGGCAACGTCAAGCTCGCGATGAGCCACGTCGTTCCCGACCTCGTGCAGAAGGTGCTCAGGGGACAGGACCCGCTCCACATCCTCGGCGACGGCAGCCAGGTGCGGCACTACACGTACGGCGGCGACCTCGCGGTCGGCATCCGGCTCGCCATGGAGTCGGAGCGGGCGCTCAACGAGGACTTCAACCTGTCGACCGCCCGTTCGACGACGGTGCGCGAGCTGGCCGAGCTCGTGTGGCGCAAGGTGCACGGCCCGGACAAACCGCTGCGCCTCGTCACCGACCCGCCGTACGAGCACGACGTGCAGATGCGCGTCCCCGACGTGCGCAAGGCGCGCGAGGTGCTGGGCTTCGAGGCCACAACACGGCTCGAGGACGTGCTCGACGAGGTCATCCCGTGGGTCCGCGAAGAGATCGCGGCGAGTCGAATCTGATCGACGAGACTCCCGCGCTCAGCGTCGTCGTCCCCGTCTACAACGAGGGCGAGAACGCCGCCCCGACGCTACGCGGCGTGGTCGAGCAGACGAAGACGCGGCCGCTCGAGGTCCTGGTCGTGCACGACTTCGACGAGGACACGACGGTGCCCGTCGTCAAGCGGCTGCAGGCCGAGCTGCCCGAGCTGCGCCTGCACCGGAACACACTCGGGCGGGGCGCTCTGAACGCGATGAAGTCAGGCCTGCGGGCGGCGCGCGCGCCCTACGTGCTGATCACGATGGGCGACGGCTCGGACGATGCCACAGACATCGACCCCATGTACCGGCTCGCCCGCGACGGCGCCGACGTGGTGGCGGGCTCGCGGTACATGCGGGGCGGCAGCCAGGTCGGCGGGCCGCTGCTCAAGCGCACCATGTCGCGCGCCGCCGGGCTGAGCCTCCACTGGCTGGGCGGCCTGCCCATCCATGACGCCACGAGCAACTTCCGGATGTACTCCAAGCGCCTCCTCAACCAGGTCACCATCGAGTCGCAGGGAGGGTTCGAGCTCGGCCTCGAGCTGACCGTCAAGGCCTACCGCCTCGGCCTGCGGGTCGCTGAGGTGCCCACCACCTGGCGCGACCGGACCGCGGGCGAGAGCCGCTTCCAGATGCGGAAGTGGCTCCCGCGCTACCTGCACTGGTACTGGCGCGGAATGGGCGGCAGACTCGGGCGCAACGGATAACATCGCGCGCGTGAAAGTCTTCGGCCTGGCCTTGGCGGCGGCGTTCCTGGTCGCCGCCACCCCGTCGCCGTCGCCCAGCCTCGACGGGCTGCTCGCCGCGCCGCCGGCGGGCTTCGCCGAGCTGACGACGGCCGAGCTGCACGGCGCCCACTTCACCGCCTCGGACTGGGCGTCGACCGCGGATGCGTCGAAGCAGTCGGGCATCGTCAACACCCTCAACCACGACGGCTTCGTCGACGGCTACGGCAATACGTGGGTCAGCCAGTCGGCGCAGCACGTCCTGGTCGAGGCGGTCTTCGCGTTCACGGGCGGCCGCGGCGCGCACGACTGGCTGACCGCCACCGAGGCCGCGGACAAGAAGGACCCCACGTACGTGCGCGCGGATACGACGTCCGGCCTCGGCACTTACTACGGAGCCCACATCGCGGACGCGGCCGGCAAGACGTTCGGCGACGTGTTTTCGTTCGTCAAGGGCAACGACTTCTTCGTGGTCGGTGTCGTCTCGACCAAGGACGACGCCTTGAACGAGGCGGTCTCCCAGACCAGGGCGCAGTACGACCGCGCGCCCAGCGAGACGGTCCCGTCGGGTCAATGGCCCGAGAACGTGCAATCCGGGCACAGCGTCTTCTACGTCCTGGGCACCCTGCTCCCACCGTTGTTGATACTTGCCGTGATCGTCGGCGTCGTCGGCGTCGTGGTCGGGCGCAGCCGGCGGCGGGCAGCCGTGGCACCGCCGGCAGTCCAGTTTTCCCCGGACGGCAAATACTGGTGGGATGGCCAGTCGTGGCGCCCGGTGGAACCGCCTCCGCCTTCGTAGGCTCGCCCTCCTCGCGGTCGCGGCCCTGACGACCGCTGCCACACCGACGCCGTCACTTCAACTCGAGTCGCTGCTCGCCACGCCTCCGACCGGTTATGTCGAGGACACCGAGTCGACGGGGACGCCAATCGGCCGCTTCGACGCGGACGCCTACATCGCGTATCTCGCGCCAGACGACCCTTCCGCGACCACGACGATCCTCCAGCGCGACGGGTTTGTCA
>JBKPCW010000054.1:0-12866 GCA_046727555.1 Candidatus Dormiibacterota bacterium
GCTCGAGGGCCCGGAACAGACCGGTCGCGTCGCTCTCGATCTGAACGTCGAAGCCCGAGGCCTCGAGGCCCTGGCGGTACATGTCGGCCGTGTCCCGGTCGTCGTCGACCAGGATCACCGAGATCGCAGCCGTTTTCCCCCCGCCTCCTTTGCCCCGTTCTCTTCTTACCGACGAACTCGGCGGAGCGACCTCCCGCAATCGCTCCGCACTCGTTCAAGAGTTAGGCTAGCACTGCCAGTAAAGTTGTGCAAGACCTCGGCATTAGCTATATTCAGTCAGTGCAGGAGGTTGCCGACTGTGAGTCACGAAGTGCCGACCGACCATGATCAGCCGATGTATTCCATCGGGGCGGTCGCGCGCATGCTGGACGTTCCCACCTCCACACTTCGCGCCTGGGAGGAGCGGTACGCGGTGATCACTCCGTTCCGCAGCGAGGGCTCGCAGCGCCTTTACTCGCGGAGCCAGGTGGAGAAGCTCCGCTTCGTCAAGACGCAGTTGGAGTCGGGCATGAGCGCCGCCGACGCGCACCGTCTGCTCTCCGAGGACATCCGGGCAGGCCACCAGCCGGCTGAGTCGGCGGAGGTGCCTGGCGCAGACCGCCCCGTGATCCTGATCGCGGATCGAGACCGCTATGCCGCCAACCTGGTTGAGTACTTCCTCCGCACCGAGGGCCTCGAGGTCGTCACAGCCCTCGACGCCCGGCAGGCGAAGGTGTACTTCGAAGAGCGCTCGCCCCACATCGTCTTGCTCGACCTCCTGATCTCCGGCGGGGCGGGCTTCCGCCTCCTCGGGGAGTTCGCCGCGGGTGAGGCTGCACAGGTCATCGCCGTCTCCGCAATCGACAGCGCCGACGAAGCGCTGAGAGCCGGCGCCGCGGCCTTCATGCGCAAGCCGATCGAGCCGCTGACGCTTGTGTCCATCGTGCGCGACCTCCTCGGCACCAGCGCGCTGGTCGACCGGACGCGCAACTCGCGCGCGATGCGATGAATGATCGGATCCCAACCGGAAGCGAACGGCTCGACGCGGTCCTGAACGGCGGGCTTCTCAAGAACGGGATCAACCTGATCGTCGGTGTCCCGGGCAGCGGCAAGACGATCCTCAGCCAGCAGGTCGCCTTTCGCAATGCCACCGCCGAGCACCCGGCTCTGTACCTGTCGACTCTGTCCGAGCCGCTGGACAAGATCCTCCGCTACGGCGAGGGCCTGTCGTTCTTCGACCGCGAGGCTGTCAAGGACGGGCGCATGGTCTACGAGGACATGGGCCAGCCACTTGGCGAGGGCGGCCTCGACGAGGTGCTGACCGCGATCGACGGCATGCTGCGGCGCATCCGGCCCGGCATTGTGGTCATCGACAGCTTCCGGGCCTTCCACGCCATGGCGAGCGACTTCGGCGCGTTTCGCCAGTTCCTGTACGGCATGCTGCGCCGCCTGAGCGCGATGGCGACGACCTCGATCTGGAACGCTCCGTACAGCCGTGCCCAGGCCATCGAAGAGGCGGAGTCGGCGGTGGCCGACGCGATCATCGCCCTCGACGTCAGGCAGTCGGCCGAACGCGAAGCCCGAGTCCTGCAGGTCCTCAAGCTGCGCGGGAGCGGATACCGCTCCGGCGAGCACACCTACCGCATCGGGCGCTCCGGCATCGAGGTCTTCCCGCGTCTCGCCGAGGAGCAGCTCGCGGCGCCTTACGAGTTGAGCCGCGAGCCTGCCGCCACTGGTATCGCCGCCCTCGACGATCTGCTCGGCGCGGCCGGTTACTGGCCGGGTGCGACGACGCTTATCGCGGGCCCGTCCGGCATCGGCAAGACCCTGATGGGCCTCCACTTCATCTACCACGGCGCTCGCATCGGCGAGCCGGGCATCCTTGCCACCTTCCACGAAAACGAGACCCAGCTTGGACGGATCGTCAAGAGCTTTGGCTGGTCGATCGAAGAGCCCAACGTGCACATCCTCGCTCGCGGCGTGGTCGGCATGGACATCGACGAGTGGGTCTACCAGGTCTTCGACCTCGCCGACAAGACCGGCGCTCGGCGCGTCGTCATCGACAGCCTGCCGGACCTGGAGGTCGCGGCCGGTGACGCGATCCGGTTCCGGGAGTGGATCTTCTCCGTCATGCAGCGCTTCACCCGGGCCGGCGTCAGCCTGATGATCATCATCGAGGTGCCGGACCTCTTCCAGGTCGACCGGATATCGGAGCAGGGGATCTCGCACCTGGCCGACAACGTGATCCTGCTCCAGTACGTTCGCGAAGGGGCCGAGCTGGTGCGATCGCTAACCGTGCTGAAGACGCGGGCAATGAAGCACCGGCCGGTGGTCCACCGCTACGAGATCACCGATCGGGGTTTTGTCCTGGGCGGCGTGCTCTCCGTCGCCCGCTGATCCAATCTTGTAGCCGTGGACGCCATCGACATCGTGGTCCTGAACTCGCGCATGCACTTCCTTGGCATGGCGGCGCGGACGATCGAGCCGGTGATGAAGCTCGCGGTCCTCACGTGCATGGATGCCCGCATCGACGTGGCCGCGCTGCTCGGGCTGCGGCCGGGCGACGCCCACGTGGTGCGCAACGCGGGAGGCCGCGCGACCCGGGATGCCATCAACGCCATCGCCATCTCCCAGGCCGTGCTGGGGACGCGCGAGGTGATGGTCATCCATCACACGGAGTGCGCGCTGCGAAGGCTCGACCAGTCCCAGATCGCGCAGCGAATCGCCGCGGCGACCAACCATCACTTCGACGACGAAGTGGGTGCGTTCAGCGATGACACCGCCGCGATCCACGACGACGTCGACCGACTGAAGCGGTCGCCCCACCTCGCGCACACGGACAAGGTCCGAGGCTTCATCTACGACCTGGCGCAGAACGCGCTGACGGAGGTGAAGGCGCCAGCGTCGGGTGCAGCGCCGTGATCTCCTCCCAGGTCATCCCGGCGTAGACCTCCTCGAGCCGGCGGCGGAGCCTGCACCCAGCGCAGACCGTCGCCGGCTTCCTGGCCCAGCGGCCGCACCCCTGGGCGCACGGCTGGAGGTGGTGGTGGCACGCGAAGCACAGGACCATCAGGTTCGCCTCCGAGTCGTCACCGCCCTGGAGCACGCCGAGCACGTGGTGCACGTCGAGCTGCCGGTCAGCCGCGGCCACGCCGCAGACCTCGCAGCGCGAGCCGCGGGACGCGATCAGCCGCCTCCGCCGCGCGGGCGTCAGTCGAGCAGCGCCGGTGCGCCGGTTGTTGGCGTCGCGCATCCGGTCGCGGAGCGAGCGCTCGGTGACCAGCGGAGCGAAAGCGCCGGTGTGGCCCGCGGAGCAGGTTACGCACAGCGCGACCAGGTTCGAAGCCGCCGCGGGATGCCCTTCCTCGAGCGCAAAGACGTAGAGCGCCCACGGCCACTCCAGTCCGCACCGCTCGCACGCCCCGCCGCAGCGCTCCAGCACGACCGCTCGAGCGCCGGCGGTGACGCGCAGCCGAATTTCCCCGGCCGAACGCACGTTCGATGGGCAGTCTAGCTCGCGGCGCGACTACTTGACGGCCGAGATCTTCCCTTCGTGGTCGATGTAAAAGGTGAAGAGCTGGCTGTGCTCGCGCTGGGTCTGGCCCGTGATCTCGGCCCAGGCGGCGCCAAGGTCGTGGCGCTCGTGCCAGGCCGCACCGACGTCGCCCCTTCTCAGGTCGCGCGAGGTGCTCGGCACTCCCAGCGCTGTCACAGCGCCCAGAAGCCTGTCGTGTGGCCGGGTCGGCCGGTCGTACTCGTACACGTAGCCGCCATCCGCCGTCTTGTGGACGAAGCGGTAATCGCCGGCCTGGCCGACCCGCTGCGCAAACTCTCCGTCGGACCCGATGCCGATGGTCGCCAGGCCCGCCTGCATGTTGGGGTCGAAGCACCCGTAGGTGCCGCGCACGGTCCGGTCCGTCGACACGGCCTTCATCACCGTTTCAGCGCAGGTGGGCCGGTCCGTGAAGCTGGTCACCTGCGGCCCCGCGCCGACGAGCAGCGCGCCGACGACGACGCCCCCGAACACGGTCACGGCCGGCCGCCTGTTTTGGAGCAGGCGTAATCGCATGAGTCGCTCCCTCCGAGAAATCGCCCGGCTCCGGACCGGTCAATCAAGAAACGGCTGAGGGGCCCGTTCCGGCCGGAGCGCCTTGCGGGCGGCTCCGAGCGCGTGCATGCTACGGGCGCGATGGCCATCGTGGAGGCGGCGCGCGAGGAGGAGCGGAGGCTGGCGCCCGAAGGTCGCATCGGCCGCTGGGCCAGGTGGTGGCGCGGCGGCACCGGGCTCGACTGGAGCTTCGCCATATGCTGCACGGCCCTGATCGCGGCCGGCTACTACTACGCCTGGTTGACCCGCCACAAGTCGCCCCTGCCGAGCGGCGCCGAGGTCCCGTTCCAGGCGGCGTGGCTCGCGGTCACCTTGACCCTGGGGGTGTCCGGCATCCTGGCGTGGCGCCGGAAGGGCACGCTCCGGGCGCTCGTGCCCGACGGCTACGAGCTGAGCGCGGTCGGGTGCGCCATCTTCCTGGTCGGCATCCTGATCAGCGGCTGGTGGACCGACGCGCTCGGGCCCGCGATCGGCGTGCCCGCCATCTTCCGCCTCCCGAACCTCCTGGAGGTCGCCGGCGGCGTGTTGATCGTCGTCGGCCCGCTGCGCGCGTCCGCGGCGCGTGGCGAGCTCATGGC
The DNA here is from genome assembly GCA_046727555.1 of Candidatus Dormiibacterota bacterium. Taxonomy (GTDB): domain Bacteria; phylum Chloroflexota; class Dormibacteria; order Dormibacterales; family Dormibacteraceae; genus 40CM-4-65-16. Next base: position 4,666 of record JBKPCW010000054.1, read on the forward strand.
GGGACCGACCGCGCTCTGGTCGGCCATCCTTCTCCTTGCTGCGGTCACCTTCTTCACGCAGTTCGACCACCCCTACGTCGACATGTACGCAACACGGCTCGTCCCGCTGCCGGATCCGCGCAGCCCGTTCGACCTTGGGAACCACCGGGAGCAGGTCCTGGGCGCGCTCGGCCTGATGATGCAGTCGGCGGCGGTGACCGGGGTGGTGCTGTGGATCCTGCGCCAGACGCGCCTGCCCATCGGCAGCCTCACCTTGCTGCTGACGGTCAGCGCCTCGTTCACTGCCGTCCAGCTGGGCAACTTCGCGATGGTCTTCGTGGGGCTGATCGTCGGAGTGCTGGCGGACGTGGCGCTGGTCCTCATCCAGCCGCGCGCCGACCACGTGCTGCGTCTGCACCTGTTCGCCGTGCTCCTCGGCGCCGGGCTCGCCGGGGTCTACCTGGTCTGGATCGGGATCGATCCTGGCACGTGGTGGCAGCCCGACATGACCTACGGCACCGTCCTGGCCTGCGCGATCGTGAGCGGGCTGATCAGCTACCTCCTCTTCCCAGGGCCAGACGCCGCCAGGGCCGCGCTGGTCCTGTGGCCGGCGCTTACCCAGGAGGACTCGTCGCCCGAGGCGCCTGACGTCACGGTGGACCGCGTCGAGCACGCGCTCAAGGTCCTGCACAACACACGTGACCTGGCCGACAGCCCGCTCGTCGGCATGCGCTGCCTGGCCGCCCCGACGGCGGCGGAGCTGCGGAAGGGCATCGAGGGCGCGATCACCCATCTGCGCGACTCGGCCTTCCAGCAGGACGCCCAGGCCGGACAGATCCTCGACCTCTACTACGTCAGGCGCATCGGCGGTCACTACGCGGTCACCATGCGCGTGGGCCTCAGCCGGGCCGCCTACTTCAACCGCCGTTCCTACGGCGTACGCAGGCTGGTCGACCGCCTGCGCGAGCTCGAGGAGGCCGCAGCCCCCGCCTGAAGCGGCCGTTCTGAATTCGAAGACTGGTCCATTTCCAGTCTCCGACTCAGTCCATACCACCCGCGGACCTAGGCGTCACAGGTCTGCCCGAACGCTCGTCCTCGACGGCCCAACCAGGGCCGGAGGAGGAACGAGATGTTCGGCAAGACCAACCGTCAGCAGCCGGCGCGGCGCCCCGCTTTCGAGCGCATCGACGTCGCGGAACTTCACTTCGCGGACGAGCTCCCAGAGGGGCGGTTCGTCGAGCTGCCTGGCCGGGGCAGCGCGTTCGTGCGCGTCGCCGCGGGCCCCGCGGGCGCCCCCACCGTGCTCCTGCTGCACGGGCTGATGGCGACCGCCGACCTCAACTGGTCGCTGGCGATCCCGGCGCTGGCGCGGCGCTTCAACGTCGTGGCCCCGGACCTGCGCGGCCACGGGCGCGGCATGCGCACGCGCCGGTTCAGCGGCGAGGAGTGCGCCGACGACCTGGCCGCCCTGGTGCGTGAGCTCGGGCTCGGCCGCGTGGTCGTGGTCGGCTATTCCCTGGGCGGCCTGGTCGCCCAGGTCTTCGCCCGCCGACATCCCGAGCTGGTGTCCGGACTGGTCCTGTGCGCGACCGCCGGCCGTTTTGCGGACATCCCGACGTCGGGCGGCGCGATGCGCGTGCTCGAGCTGGCGCTCCGCGCGTTGCCCGAGGCGACCCGGCGCGCGGCCATGCTGTCCTTGCTCGCGCCGAAGTCGGCGGACTCCGAGCGCGGCCGCTGGCTGATGGACGAGGTGCGCCGGCACGACACCCTGGCGATGCTGGACGCGATCGGCGAAGCGGGCCGCTTCGACTCGAGCGGCTGGCTCGCCGAGACCACGTGCGGAGCGGCGGTGATCGTGATGCAGGACGACCTGCGGGTCTCGCCCGAGGCGCAGCGCGACCTGGCCCGCACGCTGGGCCGCGGGTACGTCTTCGAGATGGAGGGCGACCACTTCGCCTGCATCAAGCGGCCGGACGAGTTCAACCGGGTGCTGGTCGCGGCCTGCGCCGGGGCCCACGCGTCGTAGCCGTGAAGTCTGATACCGGAATTGAGACCGCGCCGAGACTGACATCGACACGGGGCTGGGGCGAACCTCACGCCATGAAGCCGCTTTACGCCCGACATCGGCTCGACGTCCAGCCCCGGCACCTGGTCTACGCCCTCGGCGCGCTCGGCTCGTTCGACCAGGACCGCGCCGCGGCGGAGGTGGAGGAGGCGTGGCCGGCGCCAGGCGCCGCGCTCGCCTGCTATTCGGTCCGCAGCGGCTTCCACCTGCTGCTGACCGCCCTCGACCTGCCCTCGGGCAGCGAGGTGTTGTTCTCGGCTGTCACCCACCCCGACATGCCCCGGGTCGCGGCCCACCACGGGCTGGTCCCGGTCCCGGTGGACCTGGAACCGGCGACGCTGGCGCCGACTCCGGCGGCCCTCGCGCGCTGCCTCACGCCGCGGAGCCGCGTGCTGGTGGTCGCGCACCTGTTCGGCGGCCACGTCCACCTCGCGCCGCTGGCGCGCCTCTGCCGGGAGCGCGGCATCCTGGTGGTCGAGGACTGCGCGCAGTCCTTCGACGGGCCGGCCGCCACGGGTGACGGCGCCGCCACGGTCTCCATGTTCAGCTTCGGCATCCTCAAGACCGCGACCGCTCTGGGCGGCGCGATGCTGACGGTCCGCAACCCGGAGCTGCTGGCGCGCATGAGGACGATCCAGGCGCGCTGGCCGGTGCAGCGGCACCGCGCCCACGTCAAGCGCATCGCGCAGACGGCGGTCTTCGTCGCCCTGACGCGACCGCTGCCGTACGCGGTGGTGGCGGCGCTGGCCGGCGCGCGGTTCGACGCTCTCGTCAACTCGGCCGCGCGCGCGTTCCCGCCGGGCTCCACAGCGGATCTGGTGCGCCGCCTGGAGCGGCGTCCCGCCGCGCCCCTGCTGCGCCTCATGCGCCGGCGCCTCGAGACCTTCGACCACGACCGGCTCCTCGACCGCGCGGCCTCGGGCGAGCTGCTGGCCCTGATGCTGCCGCACGGGCTGCATGTCGGCGGAGATGCCCCCGCCCACACTCACTGGCTCTTCCCGGTCGTCACCGACGACGACGCGGGGCTGATCGCCACGGCGCGGGCGCACGGGTTCGACGCCGCGCGCTCGGCGAGCAGCGTCAAGGCGATCCCGGCGCCGCCCGGCCGGCCAGAGCTCGAGCCGGTGCGCGCCCAGCACGTCATGTCGCGGCTGGTTTTCCTGCCCGCGTATCCCGAGCTGCCGCCGGGATCCCTCGCCCGGCTGGCGAGGGCCCTCGAAAAGGAGGAGAGGATCGATGTACGCGTCGCGGTCTGAGACGGTGGAGAGGCTGCGCCGCGAACCCGTCGACCTGGCCGTCATCGGCGGCGGCATCACGGGCGCCCGCGTGGCGTTCGAAGGGGCGCGCCTCGGCCTGAGCGTGGTGCTTATCGAGGCGGGCGACTTCGGCGGCGGCACGTCGAGCGCGTCGTCGAAGCTCGTGCATGGCGGTTTTCGCTATCTGCCCATGGGCGACATCGGCCTCGTGCGCGAGTCGCAGCTGGAGCGGCGCATCCTGATGGAGCGCGTCGCCCCGAACCTCGTCCGCCCGCTGCCGTTCCTGCTGCCCGTGTACCAGGGATCGTCACGCGGACCCGCCGTCGTGAGCACCGGGCTGGTGCTGTACCGCGCGCTGTCGGGCCGTGGAGGGCGCGTGCAGTGGGTCAGCCGCCGCACCGCGGCGCAGCTCGTCCCGCCTCTGCGCACCGACGGCCTGCGCATGAGTGGCGTGTTCGACGAGGCGGAGACGATCGACTCGCGCCTCGTCCTCGCCACCGTGAAAGGCGCGGCCAGGCTGGGTGCGATGGTGCTCAACCACGCGCGCGTCATCGCCCTCGAGCTGCGCCACAACCGCGGCGGTGCGGTCACGATCGACGCCGGCCCGGACGGCCTTTACGACGTGCGCGCGCGCCATGTGGTGAACGCCGCGGGTCCGTGGGTCGACCATGTGCGGCGCATCGACGATCCGGGCTCGGAACCAGTCGTCCGGTTGAGCAAGGGCGTCCATGTGTTGCTGCCGCTGCGCGACGAGTGGCGGGCCGGCGTGGCGATGCCCCTCGGGGGTGGCCGAGTCGCGCTGGGCATCCCGTGGCAGGGCATGCTCATGCTCGGCACGACCGACACGTTGTTCACGGGCGACCCCGCGGACGTTCGCGTCGCCGCGGCGGACGTCTCCTGCATCCTGGATGAGGCGTCACGCTTCCTGCCCGCCGAGATGCTGCGCGAGGATCGCGTCCGCTTCGAGGTCGCCGGCCTGCGCGCTCTGCCGATCGCGCCGGGCGACACCGCGGCGGCCAGACGCGGCCACACGATCGAGGTCAGCCGGAACGGGATGGTCTCGGTCGCCGGCGGCAAGCTGACCACCCATCGCCTGATCGCCGTCGAAGCCCTGCGCCGCCTGCCGTGCGCCGAGCTCCAGCGGCTCACGCCCGACGACCGGCGCCTGCCGGGGACAGGCTGGAGCCTGCACGTCGAGGCCCGGACCGACCTCGAGCCCGACGTGGCCGACCACCTCGAGAGGCTGTATGGCGACGAGGCGGGCAGGGTGCTGGAGATGGCGGCCGCGATGCCGCACGGCCTCGAGCGGATCCACCCCGACGGTCCGGACGTCTGGGCGCAGGTCGCATACGCGTTCGAATCCGAGTGGGCCGCGAACGTCGAGGACGTGCTGCGCCGCCGCACCACTGTCGCGGTGCGCGGTCTTGCGACCGACGCGGTAACGTGGGCTTGTGAGCAGGGGCTTTCGCAACGCCGACGAGACACAGGCGATGAGCGAGCAGGCGGTCGCGAACGAGATCGAGCGCATTCTGGAGCAGGGGCGTGAGGACTCGAGCGTAGCGATGGACGGAAAGTGCCAGGACTGCGGCAGGCCGATCGGCGACGAGCGCCGGGCGGCGCTGCCCACCGCCACGCGGTGCGTCAGATGCCAGGCCGAGTGGGAGCAGGGTCCTGGGCGGCGATGACGAAGACGATCACGAGGACGAGCCCGACCGCGGGCGGACCGTAGTCCGCGACCGGTCCGTCTGGAAAGAACAGACGGATCACCAGCGAGGCGGCAAGGTACACGCCTCCCAGGACGAGAAAGATGCGCAAGCGGCGCGCCGCCATGCGCAGCTGACGGCGAAAGCCGCCGGGACGCAGCGACAGGATCGTGAGGGTGAGGCCGATCACCAGCGCGAGGCCGATGAAGAAGCCGCGCATGCGTGCAAGTGTGGCCGAACTCGCGCGCGCGTCCTCTTTACATATATGTGATCAGTTCGGGTCAGAGCAGCTTTCAATACTCCGCCGCGCGGAGGCGTTTCACTCTTACGTGACCGGACTGATCAAAGTGCGGCACGGCAGCTTGCTGTTCCGCGCGGTTCTGTTGGTCGCGCTGCTCGTGCCGGCGGTGTTCACGTCGCCGTGGTACGTGGTGTATGCGGCTCCTCTGCCGGACGTGTCCAGTCTCGACCACGACGTGCCCGCGGACACGATCCTGTACGCGAGCGACGGCACGACCCAGCTCGCGGACCTGCATCCGCCGGGTTACCAGCACTACTACGAGCCCCTGTCTTCGATGGGCACGCTGCTGCCCGAGGCCGTCGTCGCCATCGAGGACAAGAACTTCTACTCCGAGCCCGGCATCGACCCGCAGGGCATCGCCCGCGCCGCGATCGTCGACCTCAAGGCGCGCGACACCGTGCAGGGCGCCTCGACGATCACGCAGCAGCTCGTCAAGGTGCGGCTCCTGGGCAACCAGCCGACGATCCAGCGCAAGGTGACCGAGGCCCTGCTCGCGTTCGCGGTCGAGCGGCGCTACTCGAAGGACGAGATTCTCGAGATGTACCTGAATTGCGTCCCATTCGGCAACTCGGCGGTCGGGACGGCGGCCGCGTCGCACATCTTCTTCCACAAGAAGACGGCGGGCCTCGACCTCGCCCAGGCGTCGATGCTCGCCGGCCTCGTCCGCGGTCCGACCCTGTACAGCCCGTTCGCGAGCTGGGACACGGCCAGGGCGCGACAAAAAGAGGTCCTCGACGCCATGGTCGCGGCGGGCAAGGTGTCGCAGGCGGACGCCGACAAGGCGTTCAAGGAGGACCTCAAGCCCCCGGCGCACATGTTCCGGCCCGCGAGCACCACGGTCGCGCCGGGATTCGTGTCGTACGTGACCGGCCAGCTCAAGACGAAGTACGGCAGCGGCGCCACTTACGGCGGAGGCCTGCGCGTCTACACGACGCTGAACATGAAGCTGCAGACCATCGGCCAGGAAGCCATCACCGACACGCAGGCCAACCTCGCGTGGCGCAACGTGCAGCAGGGCGCGCTCGTCGCCATCGATCCCACCTCGGGCGCGATCACGGCCATGGTCTCGTCGGCGGACCCGAACCGGGACGGCGGCCAGTACAACCTGGCCGTGTGGCCGCCGCGGAACCCAGGTTCGTCGATGAAGATCTACACGTACACCGCGGCCATAGCGAGCGGCAGGTTCACGATGTCGACCGAGATCCAGGACGGACCGTTCCAGTACGTCGACCCGGGCTCGCAGACCGTCTACAAGCCTCAGAACTACGACGGCCAGTACCACGGCACGTGCCAGGTCCAGGCGTGCATCGGCAACTCGCTCAACATCCCGGCGGTCAAGGTCGAGCTCGGGGTCGGTGTGCCGGAGGTCGTGGACATGGCGCGCACGATGGGAGCTCCGCCGTGGCAGCAGCACGCCGACGGCACCTTCTCCAGCAACGACGACGCCGGCAGCTTCGGCCCGTCCCTCACGCTCGGCGGATACGGCGAGACGCCGCTGCAGATGGCGACCGGCGCCTCGGTGCTCGCCGCCCAGGGCGTGCTGCACGAGCCCTTCGCGATCTCGCGAGTCGTGAGCGGTGGCCAGACCATCTACCAGCACGCCGACAAGTCGAAGCAGGTGGTCGACCCCAAAGTCGCCTTCATCATGGCGACGATGCTGTCGAGGGACGAGAACCGGGCCATGATCTTCGGCCGCGGGTCGCTGCTCACCGTCCCGGGCTGGGACGTCGCGGTGAAGACGGGCACCTCGGACAGCTTCGCCGACGCCTGGACCGTCGGGTTCACGCCGAAGATCGCGGTCGCGGTCTGGATGGGCAATCCCGACTGGCGCATCAAGATGACCGAGGGCTCAGACAGCTACTTCGTCGCGGTTCCGGCCTGGCACTCATTCATGGTCGAAGCGCTGCACTACCTCGGGCCGGTGCCGTGGTACAGCCCGCCGCAGGGCCTCATCTCCGCTTTCGGCAACTACTACCTGCCGGGCACCCAGCCCGACCGCGCGCCGGGCCCGGTCTCCTCCGGGCCCGCCCCGACGGGCGGCGCTCACCGCAAGAAGAAGGGCCACTGAACGCGGTTCGTGGCGAGCAGGCCTTGACCTGCTACGTTAAACCCGCTGTGGGCGCATCGATGTCGGTTCGCATCCTGACGCGGCGCCGCGCCGTCGATCATGCGGGCTGCAGCGCCTGCCTCTGTAGTTAGTCCGACCCACCTTCGTCGTCTTTCGGACTAACACTCAACGGAGGCATATGCCATGAGCGTCACCGACGAACTCGTTCGAAACAACCAGTCGTACGCGGGTTCCTTCAAGAAGGGCGACCTTCCGCTTCCGCCCGCGAGGCACGTGGCGGTGCTGGCCTGCATGGACGCCAGGCTCGACGTGCACAAGATCCTCGGCCTGCAGGAAGGGGACGCCCACGTCATCCGCAACGCGGGCGGGGCGGCGACCGACGACGCGATCCGCTCGCTCGCGTTCTCGCAGCGCCTGCTCGGCACCAAGGAGATCATCCTCATCCACCACACGGACTGCGGCATGCTCACGTTCCACGACGACGACATCAAGCGCAAGATCGAGGACGAGACGGGCATCCGCCCCGCGTTCGCCTTCGAGGCGTTCAGCGACCTCGACGCAGACGTCAGGCAGTCGATCGCGCGGATCAAGGCGAGCCCGTTCATCCCCAACAAGTCGAGCGTCCGCGGCTTCGTCTACGACGTCCGCAGCGGCAAGCTCGAGGAGGTAGGAGTGGCCGCCGCCGTCTGAGGCACGGCCGAAAAGCCTCGTCGAGAGATTCGGCGATCCAGGTGGTCCCAGATCCGGGCAAAGCGCCGAGCAGCGCAGCGAGCGCATCCGTTGATGCGTGAGCGAGCAGCGCAGAAGCTGCGCCCGGAGATGGGCCGCA
>JBKPCW010000055.1:0-9340 GCA_046727555.1 Candidatus Dormiibacterota bacterium
GGACCCGGCTGGGCCCGTACGAGGTCCAGGACTTCGTCGGCCAGGGCGCGATGGGCGTGGTGTACCGCGCGTACCACCCCCAGCTGGAGCGCACGGGGGCGGTCAAGGTCATGCAGGCGCTCACGCCCGACCCCGACACCGTGGCCCGCTTCCGCCATGAGGCGCAGGCCATCGCCCGCCTGCGCCATCCCAACATCGTCGACGTCTACGACTTCGGCGAGTTCCAGGGCACCCCCTACATGATCGTGGAGTACGTCCCGGGCGGCAGCCTGGCGGGGAAGATGGCCGGAGGCCCACTCGATCGTTCCGCGGCGCTGAAGTACCTTCACGGGATCGCGGCCGGGCTGGATTACGCCCACGCCCACGGCATCGCGCACCGGGACGTCAAGCCGGCCAACGTCCTGCTCACGGCGGACGACACTCCCGTGCTCGCCGACTTCGGCCTGGCCAAGCTGATGCAGGGCTCCTCGCTCAAGTCGATGACCGGGGTCACCACCGGCACCCCGGCCTACATGGCGCCCGAGCAGGTGACCGGGGCCCACGCCGGCCCTGCGGCCGACCGCTACTCGCTGGCCACCATCGCCTACGAGATGCTGACCGGGATCATCCCGTTCGACGGTGAGGGACTGATGGAGGTCCTCTACGCGCAGGTGCACCGCTACCCGTCGCCGCCCAGCGCCCGGGTGAGCTCGCTTGGCCCCGAGGTCGACGCGGTCATCATGCGCGGCCTGGCCAAGGATCCGAGTCAACGGTGGGAGTCATGCGCGGCGTTCGTCGAGGCGCTGGAGGCGGCGCTCCAGTCCGCGCCTCAGCCCCGCGTCGCGGCGACGATGGTCATGGCGCCGCCGCCGGCCAGGACGAAGCCGCTCACCCCGCCTCAACCGGCCGCGCCGGTCCAGGCGAACCGCCGCCTCGACCGCCGCGTGGTCGCGCTGGCCGCGCTGCTGCTCGTCCTGCTGTCGTTCGGCGTCTGCGCGGTCGTGGCCCAGGCCACGACGCTGACCGTCAACCCGGCTCAGGCCGCCCGCGGCGAGAGCGTGCGGGTCACGGCGACGCACGTACCGGCCGCCCAGGTGGGTGAGATCCAGCTCCACAGCGTGGTCCACACCTTTCCATTCAAGGCCGACGCGGGAGGCCAGGTCGACGTGGTGATGGACGTGCCTTTCGATGCCGAGCTCGGCGACCACGTCGTGAAGATCTGCTGGGACAACACCTGCCACAAGGAGGCGCCGCTGCGAGTCGTGGCCGGCGTCGCCCAGGCGTCGCCGTCGCCTGGCGCCACGTCGAGCCCGAGCGCGTCGCCGGGCGCCACGCCGACCAGCGCCCGCACCTCGCCCACTCCAGGATCGACACCGGGAGCCACCTCGAACCCGACCTCCACACCGACGAGCGCTCCGAAACCGAGCCCGACCCCGACCAAGCCGCCGGCATCCCCGACCCCGCCGCCGTCGCCGTCTTTCTCCGTGACGCCGACTACAGTCCACATCCTCACGTCGCGCGACATCACCGTGAACGGCACGAGCTGGCCGGCCGGGAGCACGGTCACGATCACGTTCATACAGCTGGGTGTCGTCACCAAACAGATCGGCGGCCAGAACGTGCAGGCGAACGGATCGTTCAGCTGGACCGGCGGCATCCCGTCTTCGGCCCTCCCTGGCAGCGCGACGATTCAGGTCTGCGCCGGCAGCACCTGCGTGACGCGGTCGATCACGGTCACGACTTAGAAGACCTCCGCCGCGACCAGGTCGTCGAGCGTCTCGCGCCGCCGCATGACGCGCGCCTGGCCGTCGCGCAGCATCAGCACCTCGGGCCGCGGCATGCCGTTGTAGTTGCTCGCCATGGCGAGGCAGTACGCCCCCGCCGCCGGGACGGCGATCACGTCGCCGGGCTGCAGCGAGGGCATGTCGATGTCGGTGATCAGGATGTCGGTCGACTCGCAGTACTTGCCGGCGATGGTGACCTTGCCGTCGGTCGGTCGCTCTGGCGCCGACGCGAGGAAGGCCTCGTAGCGCGCGCCGTAGAGCTTGGGCCGGATGTTGTCGCCCATGCCGCCGTCGACCGCCACGTAGCGCCGCACGCCCGGGATGTCCTTGATCGACCCGACGGTGTAGAGCGCGAGCCCCGCGGGTCCGGCGATGGATCGACCCGGCTCGACCACCAGCTCTGGCACCTTGAGCCCACGCCGCTCGCACCCGGCGACCATCGCGTGCAGGATGGTCTCCACGAAGTGTCGCGGCGTCGGGGGGTCGTCGTCGCGCGTGTACGCGATGCCCAGACCGCCGCCGGCGCCCAGCTTGCGCGGCTCGTAGCCGAGGTCGCGCCGCAGCTCGGCGAGCAGGCCGAGCATGATGTCCATCGCCTGTTCGTACGCATGCAGGGCGAAGATCTGCGAGCCGATGTGGGAGTGAAGACCGACCAGCTCGAGCCGCGGATGGGCCAGCGCCTTCTCCACCGCCGCGCGCGCGGCGCCCGATTCGATCGAGAAGCCGAACTTGGAGTCGAGCTGCCCGGTCGAGATGTGGTCGTGCGTGTCTGGCTTCACGCCGGGCGAAAGCCGCAGCATGACGGGTGCTTTCTTGCCTTCCGGGACGGCGGCGAGGAGCAGGTCGAACTCGTGGTCGCCGTCGATGACGATGGTCGCGCCGGCGCCGTACGCCGCGCTCACATCCTCGAGGCTCTTGTTGTTGCCGAGGAAGTGGATGCGCTCTCGTGGGAAGCCCGACTTCAGCGCCAGGTGCAGCTCGCCGGCCGACACCACGTCGAGACCGAGCCCCTCCTCGGCGACGACGCGCAGGAACATCGGTGACGCGAACGCTTTCGCCGAGTACAGGACCTGGCCGGCGCTCCCCATCGCGGCGACGTACTCGGACGCCCGCTGGCGCACGGTCGCCTCGTCGTACACGTACAGCGGCGTGCCGTGCCGGCGCGCCAGCTCGACGAGGTCGCAGCCGCCCACCTCCATGTGGCCGGCGGCGTTGACCCGGTAGGTGACCGGGAACAGCAAGGTAGAAGTCTTTAGTTGGGGGATCCGCAGGAGCAAGCGCCGCCGCAGGCACAGCCGCCGCCGCCGCTCGACTCGCTCATGAAGTCGGAGGCCGAGGACGCGCCGCTCCCCAACGACGCGAAGCTCGAGACCAGGACGCGGGTCCTGGTCGACTCGCAGGTCGGGCATGCTTGCGCCTTGTCGCGCTCCGCGAATCGGGTCAGGACCTCGAACTTCTCGGCGCAGCTCTCGCACCGATACTCGTAGATGGGCATCTCAATGCAGGATTCTAGGTACTCCGAGCTTGCGCGGATGATCGAGGGCTGGCCGGGCCTCGTCTCGGGGCCGGCGCGGGAGCTGATCGAGGACTGCCTGGTTCTCCTCGGCCACCTGGGTGACGCGCGCACGCTGGCCGACGTCGGCTCGGGCGGCGGCCTGCCCGGCCTGCCGCTCAAGATCGCCCGGCCACAGCTGGAGGTCACGCTCATCGAGGCGGACCAGGCCAAGGCCGCCTTCCTGGTCCAGGCGTCGGCGGGTCTCGGCCTCCATGGCGTCGAGGTCGTGGCCCGCCGGGCAGAGGACGCCGGTCGCGACCCGCGCTACCGCGAGCGCTTCGACGTCGTCGTGGCCCGCGCCGTGGCGCCGCTGCCGGCGCTGGTCGAGCTGTGCCTGCCCCTGGTCAGGGTCGGCGGCCGCATGCTCGCGCAGAAGACCGAGAAGGAAGACGTCGGTGCCGCCGCGCGCGCGATCGAGCTGCTGGGCGGCTCGCTTCAGACCACGGCGCCCGCACCGTCGGCCGCCCGGCGGGGGGGCACGGTCGTCGAGGTGAGCAAGGTCGCGCCGACGCCCGACCTGTATCCGCGGCGGGCGGGAGTCCCGGCGCGCAAGCCCCTATAGAGATGGAAACGGCGAGGGGCTCGAACCCTCGCCGCTTCGGCCCGGAGTAGAGAACGAGGGTTAGCTGAGGACCGCCTGGCCGCCGGCTTTGATCGCCTTGAGGTTGGTGAGCGCCAGCTGCTGCACCGAGGACGGCAGAGCCGCGTACTCGAGGTCCTTGCTGTCCGCCTGGCCGTCCGTGACGAGCCACTTGAACAGGTTCACGACGGCCTTGCCCTTGGCGGCGTCGCTGTAGTTGGTGTACAGCATCACCCAGCTGAAGCCCGCGATCGGGTAGCAGGCGTCGCAGGCGGCGTTGGTGATCGAGAAGTTGGTCGGGCTGAGGCTGGTGTTGGTGCCCGCCGCGGCCGTCGCGCCGTCGACGCTCGCCTTGACGGACTTGCCGTTCGCGTTCTTGAGCGCGGCCTGGTGCATGTTGCTCTGGACGACGTACGCGAGCTCGACGTAGCCGATCGCCCCGTCGGTCGACTGCACGGCCTGCGCCACGCCCGCGTTGCCCGAAGCGCCCACGCCCGTCGGCCAGCTGATCGACTTGGCGGGGCTCTTGGTCTTCGACTTCCAGTCGGGCGAGACCTTGCTCAGGTAGTCGGTGAAGATGTAGGTCGTGCCGCTCCCGTCGGAGCGGTGGACCACGGTGATCGACTTGTTCGGAAGCGTGGTGCCGGAGTTGAGCGCCGCGATCTTCGGGTCGTTCCACTTCTTGATCGTGCCGAGATAGATCCCCGACAGCGTGTCCGCGTCGAGGTTGACGTCGTTGAGGCCCGAGACGTTGAAGGCGATGGCGACGACGCCGAGCGTGGTCGGGATCTGCGTGAGCGCGCCGTCGCCGCCCGCCGACGCGATGTCCGTCGAGGCCATCGGCACGTCGCTGGCGCCGAAGTCGACGACCTTCTTGATGAACTGCTGGATGCCCGCGCCCGAGCCGACCGCCTGGTAGTTGACCGTGACCTGCGGGTACCTGGCCGAGTAGTCGGCGAAGGCCTTCAGGTAGAACGGCCCGGGAAACGTCGCGCCGGCGCCGGTGAGCGAGCCCTGGCCTACGTCGGCCGACGGCGTTGCGCCTCCAGTGCCCGCGGAGCCACCGCACGCCGTGGCGACCATGGCGGCGATCCCGGCCCCGAGCAGGAGCCGCGTTACAGACGAGCTGCGAAGCATCTAACCCCTCCTGATCTGCTCCATTGCGGAAACGGCTACCACGGTAGGAGGCGCGGATTATGCCGGGGTTAATCCCGCCTTAAGCGTGCGTGTCGTGCGGATCCGATCGCATACTCGCGCCGTGATCTACCGCAGGAGGGCGAGCGACTTCGAGTCGCCGGACGGACGGTCCGGGGACTGGTTCTCAGAGGCGCTGGAGCACGCGCCGGTGGTCGCCCTCCTCCTCGACGCCGGCGATCGCGTGCTGCGCGCCAACAAGGCGGCGCGGGACCTCTTCACCATCGACCGCTCGCGCCTGCCGGCGAGCATCGTCGAGGTGACCCTCGAGGCGAGTCTCTTCGAGATGGTGCGCGGCGAGCTCGCCGACGCCGAGGTACACCTTGTCCATCACCGGCGCACGATGCGCGCCCACCGCGCGCAGCACGACGGCCAGTCGATCCTCTTCCTCGTCGACGTCACCGAGGTGCGGCGCCTCTCGACCGTGCGCCAGGAGTTCGTCGCCAACCTCGTGCACGAGCTCAAGACGCCGATCACCTCGCTCCGGCTGACCGCCGAGAGCCTGCTCGGGGCTCCCTCGACCGAGGATCGGCGCCGTTTCGCGGAGCGTGTCATCCGCGAGGCCGACCTGATCAGCAAGATCATCGACAACCTGCGCCAGCTGGGCGACATCGAGATGGGCACCATGCGCGTGGACGTCTCACGCGTCGACGTCGGCGAGCTCGTCACCGACAGCCTGGGCCGCCTGGGCATCGACCGGCCGATCAACGCGGCCATCCCAGACGGCATGACCATCGAGACCGACCGCGCCAAGCTGGTCCAGGCCGTGGACAACCTGCTCGACAACGCCGCCAAGTTCTCGCCGCCGGGGAGCGCGATCGACGTCGCCGCCGTGGCCGAGGGCGACGAGGTCATCCTGAGCGTGCGCGACCGCGGGCCCGGCATCTCGCCCGAGCACTGGAGCCGCGTCTTCGAGCGCTTCTACAAGGTCGACCGCGCCCGGCCGCGCGAGGCGGGCGGCTTCGGGCTCGGCCTCGCCATCACCAAGCACCTGGTCCAGGTGCTGGGCGGCCGGATCTGGACCGAGGCGGCGCGCGACGGCGGCCAGGTCTTCCACATCGCCCTCCCTCGGCGGGTCTTAACGGGCGCATAAAGTTCCGTTAACCCGGGCCCGCCTATCCTGAGATCGGGGTATGGCAGACGTACGTCCGTACATCCAGCAACCCGCCCCGGTAGGGAGGCCTGAGCTCCTGGCGCTGCACGGCGCCGGCGAAGCCAAGCTGAAAGTCGAGGGCCTGTCGTTCTTCTACGCCAGGTTCAAGGCCCTCAACGACGTCACCTTCGACATCCCGGAGAAGCGGATCACCGCCATCATCGGCCCCTCCGGTTGCGGCAAGAGCACGCTGCTCCGGGTCTTCAACCGCATGTACGACCTGGTGCCCAACTCTCACGCCGAGGGCACCGTCCTGATCGACGACGAAAACGTGGTCACGACGAGGAAGCTGCTCGAGCTGCGGCAGAAGGTCGGCATGGTCTTCCAGCGCCCGAGCCCTTTCCCGATGTCGATCCGCGACAACATCGCTTTCGCGCCGAGGCTCCTGGGCTGGAAGCCGGCGCGGATCAAGACCGCGGTCGAGGAGAGCCTCGAGCGCGCGGCGCTGCTCGACGAGGTCAAGGACCGGCTCGGCGAGCCGGCCACGTCGCTTTCCGGCGGCCAGCAGCAGCGGCTGGCCATCGCCCGCTGCATCGCCGTCAGCCCCCAGGTCATCCTCATGGACGAGCCCTGCTCGGCCCTCGACCCGGTCGCCACGCTCAAGATCGAGGACCTGATGGCGACGCTGACGCGCGATTTCACGATCGTGATCGTGACCCACAACATGCAGCAGGCGGCGCGGGTGTCCGACTTCACCGCCTTCATGCTCATGAACCCGGACAACCGATGCGGCGAGCTGATCGAGTTCGCTCCGACCGCCGACCTCTTCAACCAGCCCCAGGACTCACGGACCGAGTCGTACATCACCGGGCGGTTCGGCTAGAGGACACATGCCCCGACTCACATTCGAAAGAGAGCTCGCGAGCCTCCGCGAATCGCTGGTCCGGATGGGGACGCTGGTCGAGTCGCAGATCGAGGCCGCCCTCGACGCCCTGCGCAGACGCGACGGCGCCGCCGCGGAAAAGGTGCGCACACAGGACCAGTACCTGAACGAGCTCTTCCGGCAGATGCGCGAGCAGGTGTTCATGGTCATCTCGACGCAGCAGCCGGTGGCGCGCGACCTGCGCTACCTGATGGGCCTCAACTACATCGCGACCGAGCTCGAGCGCATGGGCGACTACGCGGTGCGCATCGCGCGGATGACGGGCACGCTGATCGCGCTGCCCGACCGTCCGCTGCGGGCCGAGTTCGGGCTCATGGGCGAGCTCGCGATCGGCCAGGTGCACGACATCCTGGAGGCGCTCATCGACCAGAACGAGCCGCGGGCGCGCGAGGTCGCGAGCCGGGACAACGAGATCGACCGCCTGTACCACCGCGTCTTCGAGGACCTGGTCAAGGAGATGGGCAACGGCCATGTCGACACCGACGATGCCCTTCGCTCGGTGACTCTGCTCCTCGTCGCGCACAACCTCGAGCGCATCTCCGACCGGGTGACGAACGTGGCCGAGGACATCGTGTTCCTCGAGTCGGGCCAGGTCGTGGAGCTCGGATGACGCGCGCGAGCGCGAACGGAAGCGCCGGGCGCGTGCTTGTCGTCGAGGACGACGAAGGAATCCGCGAGATGCTCAAGTACAACCTCGTCACGGCGGGCTTTTCCGTCCACGAGGCGGCCGACGGCGCGTCCGGCCTGCGCACGGCCCGCACCGCGCGGCCCGACCTGATCCTTCTGGACCTGATGCTGCCCGGCATGAGCGGCTTCGACTTCTGCCGCGCCCTGCGCAGGAGCAGCAAGGTGCCGATCATCATGCTGACGGCGAAGGACGCGGAGGTCGACAAGATCGTCGGTCTGGAGCTCGGCGCCGACGACTACATCACCAAGCCGTTCTCCGTGCGCGAGGTCCTGGCCCGCGTGAACGCGGTGCTGCGGCGATCGGCGCCCGACGCCAACGAGCCCGGCCAGGTGCCCGAGCGAGACGCGGTGGGCGATTTCGTCATCGACCGGGCAGCGCGGCGCGTCATCCTCGGTGAGCAGGACGTCAAGCTCACCGCGCGCGAGTTCGACCTCCTCTCCTACCTGGTCGCGCACCCGGGTCGCGTGCACACGCGCGACGTCCTGCTCGAGAACGTATGGGGCCACGACTTCGCCGGGGACCGCAAGACCGTGGACGTCCACGTCCGCTGGCTGCGGGAGAAGTTCGCCGGCGTCGCGCCCTTCGAGATCGTCACCGTGCGCGGCATCGGCTACCGCCTCGACCGCAAGGCCGCGTAGCCGGAGGATGGCCGCCGCCGTCGAGTCGAGACCGGCCGCCGCCGTGCCCACGTCGCGGCCGCCGCGCGAGGGATTCCGCGTCGTCGTAGGCGCGGTCGCGACGCTGATCCCGGCCCTCCTGGTCCTGGTCGTGCTCACGTTGGCGCTCCAGGCGCTGCCCGCGATCCAGCACTACGGCCTCGGCTTTGTGACTGGCATCGACTGGAACCCCGTGACCGAGAGCTTCGGCGCCCTGCCCGCGATCTTCGGCACGGTCGCCACCTCGTTCCTGGCCCTCGCCCTGGCGATTCCGGTCGGCGTCGCGGTCGCGGTGGTCCTGGCCGAACCCGGGCACACGACGATCCGGGGCGTCCTCGGCACCGGCGTCGAGCTGCTGGCGGCGATCCCGAGCGTCGTCTACGGCATCTGGGCCCTGTACGTGCTCGGGCCCTGGTCGTACGAGCACATCGAGGTGCCGATCGCCGACCACGCGACGTTCATCGGCTGGCTGCAGACGCCCGCGGTGCGAGGACTGTTCAACGCGGCCCTCGTCCTGGCGGTGATGATCCTGCCCACCCTGACCGCGATCTCGCGCGACGTGATCAAGGCGGTGCCGCGCGGCATGAAGGAGAACGCGGTCGCGCTTGGCGCGACCTGGTGGGAGACGAACTGGAAGGTGATCCTGCCGTCCGCTCGCGCCGGCATCTTCGGCGCCACCATCCTCGCCCTCGGCCGCGCGCTGGGCGAGACGATCGCGGTGACCATGATCATCGGCAACCAGTACGCGATCCCGCACTCGATCTTCCAGCCTGCGTACACGCTGGCGAGCGTGATCGCCAACGAGTTCACGGAGGCGACCGGCACGCTCTACCCGGCGGCGCTCGTCGAGCTGGGCCTGGTGCTGATC
>JBKPCW010000056.1:0-8892 GCA_046727555.1 Candidatus Dormiibacterota bacterium
CCGCCCGCCTCGTCGCGCTCGCGAAGTCGCTGCGCGCGGGGAAGCTCGAGAGCGACGGCGAGCTCGGCGCCCTGATGCGGCGGTACGCCCGGCGCGAGCCGGCGACGACGTACCAGCGCGAGCTGGAGGTCCTGGTCGAACCGGTCAAGGCGCGGTTCAGCACGTGGTACGAGCTGTTTCCGCGGACCGTGGGCAAGTTCAAGGACGTCGAGCGCCTGCTGCCGGACATCGCTCGCCTTGGCTTCGACGTCCTCTACTTTCCACCCATCCACCCCATCGGCAAGACGCACCGGAAGGGGGCCAACAATCAGCCGGCCAGGGCGGGCGAGCCCGGGAGCCCATGGGCGATCGGCTCCGAGGAGGGCGGCCACAAGGCCATCAACCCCGAGCTGGGCACGCTGGCGGACTTCAAGCGCCTGGTGAAGGCGGCGCAGCAGCAGAACATCGACGTGGCGCTCGACATCGCGTTTCAGTGCTCACCGGATCACCCCTACACGCGGGAGCATCCCGAGTGGTTCAAGCACCGCCCCGACGGCTCCATCCAGTACGCGGAGAACCCGCCCAAGAAGTACGAGGACATCTATCCGTTCGACTTCGAGACCGACGCGTGGCCTGAGCTCTGGCAGGAGCTGTTCTCGATCTTCACCTACTGGGCCGAGCAGGGCGTGCGGATCTTCCGCGTCGACAACCCGCACACCAAGCCGTTCCCATTCTGGGAGTGGGCCATCGCGGAGCTGCGGCGCGCCTACCCCGACGTCATCCTCCTGTCCGAGGCCTTCACCCGGCCGAAGGTCATGTACCGGCTGGCCAAGCTCGGCTTCAGCCAGTCCTACACCTACTTCTCCTGGCGCAACACCGCCTACGAGCTGTACCAGTACTTCACCGAGCTCGCCCAGCCGCCGATCCGTGAGTTCTTCCGGCCGAACCTGTGGCCGAACACCCCCGACATCCTCACCGAGTACCTGCAGACCGGGGGCCGGCCCGCCTTCCAGGCGCGCCTCATCCTGGCCGCCACCCTGGGCGCGAGCTACGGCCTGTACGGCCCGCCGTTCGAGGCCCTGGAGGGCCGCGCCCGGGAGCACGGGTCGGAGGAGTACCTGGACTCCGAGAAGTACCAGGTCCGCGACTGGAAGCCGGACAGGGGCATGCGCGAGCTCATCGCCATCGTCAACCGCGTCCGGCGCGACAACCCGGCGCTGCAGACCGACCGCGGCCTGCGCTTCCACTACACCGAGAACGATCAGCTACTCGCTTACTCCAAGAGCACGCCCGACAATTCGAACGTGGTCCTCACGGTGGTCAACGTCGACCCGCACCACGTGCAGCGCGGCATGGTCACCCTGCCGCTCGAGGAGCTCGGCCTGGAGCGCGACCGGCCGTTCCAGGCGCACGAGCTGATCAGCGGCGCGCGCTACCTGTGGAACGGACCGCGCAACTTCGTCGAGATCAACCCGCTCTCGATCTCCGGCCAGGTCTTCCGGTTCCGTCACCGC
The DNA here is from genome assembly GCA_046727555.1 of Candidatus Dormiibacterota bacterium. Lineage (GTDB taxonomy): Bacteria > Chloroflexota > Dormibacteria > Dormibacterales > Dormibacteraceae > 40CM-4-65-16. The sequence continues at coordinate 1,494 of JBKPCW010000056.1, forward strand.
GTGCGCTCGGAGCACGACTTCGAGTACTTCCTGTGATCGCCACTCAGCCCGGGGCCCGACGCAAGAAGGTAGAGGTCTCGCAGCTCGACGACGACCCGCTCTGGTACAAGGACGCGCTCATCTACGAGCTGCACGTCCGCGCGTTCATGGACAGCGACGCGGATGGAAGCGGGGACTTCCGGGGCCTGCTCGACAAGCTGCCCTACCTGCAGGACCTGGGCGTCAGCGCACTGTGGCTGCTGCCCTTCTATCCCTCACCCATGCGCGACGACGGCTACGACATCGCCGACTACGCGAACGTCAACCCCATCTACGGCACGCTCGGCGACGTCCACCAGGTGATCAATGAGGCCCACCGGCGCGGCATCCGCGTCATCAACGAGCTCGTCTGCAACCACACCTCCGACCAGCACCCGTGGTTCCAGCGCGCGCGGCGCGCGAAACCTGGCACCGCGGCGCGCGACTTCTACGTGTGGAGCGAGACGAACCAGAAGTACCAGGACGTCCGCATCATCTTCAAGGACACCGAGACCTCGAACTGGACCTGGGACCACGTCGCCAACGCGTACTACTGGCACCGCTTCTACTCCAGCCAGCCCGACCTTAACTTCGACAACCCCCGGGTCCACGAGGCGGTGTTCAAGGCCCTCGACTTCTGGATGGAGATGGGCGTCGACGGTTCGCGACTCGACGCCGTCCCGTACCTCTACGAGCGCGAGGGCACCAACGGCGAGAACCTGCCCGAGACGCACGAGTTTCTGAAGAAGCTGCGCAAGCACGTGGACTCGGGCTTCCGCAACCGGATGCTGCTCGCGGAGGCGAACCAGTGGCCGGAGGATGCGACGGCCTACTTCGGCCAGGGCGACGAGTGCCACATGTCGTTCCACTTCCCGCTCATGCCGCGCCTTTTCATGTCGATCCGCATGGAGGACCGCTTCCCGATCGTCGACATCCTGGCGCAGACGCCGTCGATCCCCGATGCCGCGCAGTGGGCGCTCTTCCTTCGCAACCACGACGAGCTCACGCTCGAGATGGTCACCGACGAAGAACGCGACTACATGTACCGCGCCTACACGCAGGACCGCCTCGCAAGGCTCAACCTCGGCATCCGGCGCAGGCTGGCACCGCTGCTCGGGAATGACCGCCGGCGGATCGAGCTGATGAACGGCCTCCTGTTCTCGCTCCCCGGAACGCCCGTCCTGTACTACGGGGACGAGATCGGGATGGGCGACAACATCTTCCTCGGCGACCGCAACGGCGTACGCACGCCGATGCAGTGGAGCGCCGACCGCAACGCCGGGTTCTCGCGCGCCAACCGCCAGCGCCTCTACCTGCCGGTGATCACGGATCCCGAGTACCACTACGAGACGGTCAACGTCGAGGCGCAGCAGGGCAACCCCCACTCCATCTATTCGTGGATGAAGCGCCTGATCGCGCTGCGCAAGCGGCACCGAGCGTTCGGCCGGGGCACGCTCGAGCTGCTGCGCCCGGAGAACCGCAAGATCCTCGCCTACGTCCGCGGCTACGAATCGGAGCAGATCCTGTGCGTCGCCAACCTGTCGCGCTTCCTGCAGGCCGTCGAGCTCGACCTCTCGAAATGGAAAGGGCTGGTCCCGGTCGAGCTCTTCAGCAGCAATGAGATGCCGGCGATCGGCGACAACCCGTACTTCCTGACCCTCGGGCCTCACGCCTTCTACTGGTTCGCCATGCAACCGCGCGCGGCGCCCGCGATCCAGAGCGACGGAGCCCAACCCATCGCCGCGACATTGCCCGAGGTGCGCGTGACCGGTGGCTGGGAAGCGGCCCTGGTGGGTGGAGCGAAGGAACGGTTCGAGTCGGTGCTGCTGCGCTACATCCCGCAGCGGCGGTGGTTCGCGGGCAAGGCGCGGCGCGTGAAGTCGGCGACGATCAGCGACGTCGTCGCCGTGCCGGGCGCCGAGGCCTTTGCGTATCTGACCTCGGTCGTCATCGGCTTCGCCGAGGGCGACCCCGACACGTACATGCTGCCCATCGCCTACGCCAACCCGGCCGAGGCGCCCCACATCCTCGAGCGGTGGCCCCAGTCGGCGGTGGCGTGGGTTGTCAACCAACCGTCGCTCGCCGGGGAGCCGCGCGGGCTCCTCTACGACGCCCTCGGCCCGCCGAACTACGCCGAGGCGCTGCTCGGCGCCATCGCGCGCCGGCGCCGCGCCACCGGCGGCGCGGGCACCCTGATCGGCTCGACCACCCGCGCCTTCGCCCGGCTCCGCGGTCCCGAGACCGTGAGGTTGGAGGCGCAGCTCTCGGTCGCCGAGCAGAGCAACAACTCGGTCATCTTCGGCGAGCGCCTGATGCTCAAGGTGTTCCGCCGTCTCGAAGAGGGCGTGAACCCCGAGCTCGAGGTCGGGCGCTTCCTGACCGAGAAGACGAGCTTCAGCCAGATCGCGCCCCTCGCCGGCAGCCTCGAGTACCGGCGCGGCAAGGGCGAGCCCGTGACCATCGCCATCCTCCAGGGCTACGTGCCCAACCAGGGCGACGCGTGGCAGTACACGCTGACCACGCTCGCGCACTACTTCAACTCGCCCGAGCTCACCGGCGTCGTGCCGCCGGCGCCGCCGCGAAGCGTGGTCGAAGCGAGCCGGCTCGGGCCAGGCGAGCTCGCGATCAAAGCGATCGGCGGCTACCTCGACTCGGCGCGCCTGCTCGGCAGGCGCACGGCCGAGCTGCACGCCGCGCTCTCCTCCGACCCGACGGACCCCGCTTTCGCGCCCGAGCGCCTCACCCCGCTCGACCAGCGCTCGATCTACCAATCGCTGAGCGGACTGTCCCTGCGCGCGACCGAGCTGCTGCGCACCCAGATGCGCAAGCTGCCGCCGGCGACGCGGGAGGAGGGGCAGAAGGTCCTGGACCTCGAGCCGCGCATCGCCGCCATCCTCAAGTCGTTCCTCAGCCGGCGTCTGAACGTGACTCGCATCCGCGTCCACGGCGACTACCACCTTGGCCAGGTGCTGTACACCGGCCACGACTTCGTGATCATCGACTTCGAGGGCGAGCCGACGAGGTCGCTGTACGAGCGGCGGCTCAAGCGCCTGGCGATGCGCGACGTCGCCGGCATGCTCCGCTCGTTTTCGTATGCGAGCCAGGCCGCACTCCGCGCGCAGCAGGCGCCGCCGGAGAGGATGGCCGAGCTCGAGGGCTGGGCACGCTTCTGGGTCGACTCGGTCTCTTCCGTCTTCCTGAGCAGCTACCTCACGACCGCGGGCAAGGCATCGTGGGTGCCGCAGAACCCCGACGACCTGGAGCTGCAGCTGACGACGATGCTGCTCGAGAAGGCGCTGTACGAGCTTCGCTACGAGCTCAACCTGCGCCCGGACTGGGTTCCGATCCCGCTGCGCGGCATACTCGACCTGGTGACACCTTCGTGACGGGCACGGCCCGTTCGCTGCTCAGTCCGTTCGACCTGCACCTCTTCAACGAGGGCACGCACAGCCACCTGTTCGACAAGCTCGGGGCGCACCTGTCGAAGGATCCGCACGGGACCTACTTCGCGGTGTGGGCGCCGAACGCCGATTCGGTGAGCGTGATCGGCGACTTCAATGGTTGGGACAAGAACGCCAACGGCCTCTTCGTGAGAGAGTCGTCCGGGATCTGGGAGGGCTTCATCCCGACCGTCGGGCACGGGTCCCTGTACAAGTACCACGTCCACTCCAGCGTGACCGGCCTTGGAGTCGACAAGGCCGATCCCTTCGCCGCGTACTCGGAGCAGCCGCCACGCCAGGCCTCGGTCGTCTGGGACCTGGGGTACGAATGGGGCGACGAGGGCTGGCTCCGCAACCGGCACGCGGCCAACGACCGCGACGCGCCGATCTCCGTGTACGAGGTCCACATCGGCTCCTGGATGCGCGTCCCCGACGAAGGCAACCGCTGGCTGTCGTACCGCGAGCTCGGGCCGCGGCTCGCCGACTACGTCTCGCGCATGGGCTTCACTCACGTCGAGTTCATGCCGGTCATGGAGCATCCGTTCTACGGCTCCTGGGGCTACCAGGTGACGGGATACTTCGCGCCCACCTCGCGTTACGGGACGCCGCAGGACTTCATGTTCCTGGTCGACTACCTGCACCAGAACGGGATCGGGGTGATCCTCGACTGGGTGCCATCCCACTTCCCGGCCGACGAGTTCGGGTTGCAGCTGTTCGATGGGACGCACCTGTTCGAGCACGCGGACCCGCGCCTGGGCGTGCACCCGGACTGGGGCTCGTCCATCTTCAACTACGGCCGGAACGAGGTGCGCGGGTTCCTGCTGTCATCGGCGCTGTGCTGGCTGGACCGCTACCACGCGGACGGCCTGCGCGTGGACGCCGTCGCGTCGATGCTCTATCTCGACTATTCGCGCAAGCAGGGCGAGTGGATCCCGAACAAGTTCGGCGGGCGCGAGAACCTCGAAGCGGTCGACTTCCTGCGCCGCTTCAACATCGAGGTCTACAAGGAGCAGCCTGACGTGCAGACCGTCGCCGAGGAATCGACGGCCTGGCCGCTGGTGTCACGGCCGACGTACGTCGGCGGGCTCGGCTTCGGCATGAAGTGGGACATGGGCTGGATGCACGACGCGCTGTACTACTTCGAGCGGGAGCCAGTGCACCGCAAGTTCCACCACTCGAACCTGACGTTCCGGATGCTCTACGCGTGGGGCGAGAACTTCATGCTGCCTCTCTCCCACGACGAGGTGGTGCACGGCAAGGGCGCCCTGCTGTCCAAGATGCCCGGCGACGAGTGGCAGAAGTTTGCCAACCTGCGACTGCTGTTCGGCTGGATGTACGCGCAGCCGGGGAAGAAGCTCCTGTTCATGGGCGGAGAGTTCGGGCAGTGGCGGGAGTGGGACGTCGAGTCCTCGCTGGACTGGCACCTGCTGGACCACCCGATGCACGGCGGCCTGCGGCTGTGGATGGGCGACCTGAACCGGGTCCTGCGCGAGGAAAAGGCGCTGCACGAGCTGGACTTCGACCCGAGCGGCTTCCAGTGGATCGACGTCACGGACGCCGACAACAGCGTGGTGTCCCTGATCCGGCGCGGTCGTCTCCCCTCGGACGTCGTGGTGGTGATCTTCAACTTCACACCGGTGCCGCGGCACAACTACCAGATCGGGGTTCCGTTCGGCGGCCGGTGGCGGGAGCTGCTCAACGGCGACGCGCCGCTGTACGGGGGGAGCGGGATGGGGAACATGGGCGGGGTCGAGGCGGTGCCGGTGGCCATGCACGGCCACCCGCACAGCGTGACGCTGGTGCTGCCGCCGCTGGCGGCGCTGTTCCTCAAACCCGAAGCGCCCGCCGAATCTGAGTGACGATGAAGTCCGGTCGCTGGTAGACGTCTGAGGCGGTGTAGCGCAGGAGCCTGTAGCCGGCGTCGACGAGGGCGTTCTGCCGCCGATTGTCTTCGACGAGGCGATCGCGATGGTTGGCTCCGTCGTATTCGATGACGAGACCCGCGGCTTGGTAGAACAGGTCGGCTCGACCGGCGCCGAGGTCCACCTGGACCTCGGGGCGGGGCAGGCCGGCCTGAATCAACAACCAACGCAGGCGAGTCTCCATCGGCGATTCCGCCGGCGCGGCCAGCGCGGCCAGCCGACGCAACCGGCGGTTCCCGGTCAGCCGCGAGGCATTCGTCAAACCACGTCGCAGGGCGGCGTCGATCGCTACGAGCACCTCTACATCCGGCGCGTGTCGGGACACATCTCGGAGCGTCCGGTCGATCGAGGTCGCTCTCCGATCTCTGACCTGGACGATTTCATGCGGCTCCACCGAGCAGCGCCGCACGCGGAGACCAGCGCGGGAACGTGCCCAGGAATCCATCGGCACGATCACCTCGACTGGATTCGCAGCGTCCAGGTCCAGCCCGTGGAGCCACGCAGCCGTGCGTCCAGCGCACACGGTGTCGTCCGGCAGCACCCCGAGCCACGCGGATATGACCGTCCATGCATCCCCCGCAAGCTCCCGCCGGCAGTAGACGGCTCTACCGAGCCGGTGTAGCGACGGATGCCGCGGTCTTGGGGCCACGTACCCAGCGTGCGATGCATCCGCGCCGAGCACAACCCAGCCTGTAAAGAGGCGGTTTTGCGCAAAACTCGGCCCGAACGAGCGCGAATGCAGCGCTTTTGCGCAAAACCGGCGAGATCAGGGGGCGATCACGTAGGCACGTACCGGGAACGACGCTCCCCCCACCCACGCGATCGGCACCGCGTGCAGCCGCCCTCCAGACGCCGGCACCGCCGCCAGGTTCGTCATGTGCTCACAGATCGGGATCCCCGCCCCCAGCAGCGTCGTGTGCGCCGGCCGCGAAAAGTTGGTGGTGTCGTCGATGTTCAGCGAGTCGATGCCCACGAACAGCGCCCCTGACCGCACCAGCAAATCGCACGCCTCAACAGTGAGGAACGGGTTCGGTCCGAAGTACTCAGGCGTGCCCCAATGCCGCGAGAAATCCGTACGAACCAGCACGGCGCGGTAGCGTAACTCGACCTCAGCCAGCGCCTCCGGGCCTATGGCCCGATCCCCTTCACTGCAATCCAGGACCACGGCGTCCAGGTCCGCCAGGCGCTCCAGTGGCAGCGCCGCCAGGTCGGCCGCGCCCCGAAACCGGTGCACCGGCGAGTCGACGTACGTCCCGGTGTTGCCACACAGATGCAGCGACGCGATGAAGAACTCGGCCTGGCCCCGGTAGCGCTCGTGCGACGCCTCGTAGTCCAGGTTCACCACCACCGAAGGCTCGGGCAGCCCCGGGTATGTCTTCATCCCCGCGACGACAGGATGCGAGACCTCGATGAACCGGCTCACGCCGGAGAGAGGCTCAGGTCGTCCAGCTTGTTCGCGACCAGCTGGAAGCCGTGGTGCAGCCGCCGGTAGTAGGTCGGCCGGGTGAGGTACAGCCGCTCCATCACCACCTCGTGGCTGCCCACCCGCTTGACGTAGTAGTCGAGCAGGATGCGCCCGCACTCCGCATCCCGCGGCGCGGACGCCGCGGCCAGCTCCCCGATCACCTCGACCAGCACCTCGCGAAGCTCGCTCGCCGCGCTGCCGCCCTTCGACACGCCGGGCAGCCGCGCGAGCGGGCTGCGGGCCAGGGCCTCGGGCGTGCCCAGGTCGTCCAGGGCCGTACGCACGATCTGCTCGCGCACGGAGCTGTCCGGGTCGAGAGTCCACCGCTCTGGCTCCGCCGGCTGCTTGACGAACACCTCGTACGGCGCGATGACCGCGGCGGGCAGGCCGGCGCGGAGCAATCGGCCCATCATCCAGGTCAGCATCGTCGTCGCGATGATGGTGCCGAGCCACAGCGACGGGCTCCACACCGTCCCCCCTGGCAGCAGCGTGACCTCGACCAGGTACGCGGTGGCGAATGCGCCGCCAATCACCGCGCACAGCGAGGCCGACGG
>JBKPCW010000057.1:0-14605 GCA_046727555.1 Candidatus Dormiibacterota bacterium
GTCCACACCACCGTCGAGGGTTTGAAGGGCGAGCTGGGCGACGGCATGCCGATCACCGGCAAGACCGTGCGGCGATTGGCCTGCGACAGCGTCATGCACCGGGTCCTGAAGGCGGAGTCGATTGTCATCGACGTGGGCAGGGCCAAGCGCACGGCCCAGCCGGCGCAGTGGAGGGCGCTCAAGGCCCGCCACCACACCTGCGCGGCGCCGGGCTGCGAGCGGCCGATCGGCTGGACCCAGGCCCACCACGTCGAGTTCTGGTCGGAGGGCGGAGAGACCAACGCGCGCAAGCTGGTGCCGCTCTGCTACTACCACCACCGCCTGGTTCATGAAGGTGGTTGGCAGGTGGTCCTGGCGGGCGAGCGGGTGGAGTTCATTCCGCCGGACACGCCGGCGATGACCAGACGCCGCTGGGGCGAGAGACGCTGGGCGGCGTAGCGTCCTAGAGTTTCCGTCGTGCCGATCGTCTGGACCGACATCCCCGAGGCGAACGCGCTGCTCGAGTCGGATCCTCTGGCGCTGCTCATCGGCATGGTCCTGGACCAGCAGGTGAAGATGGAGAAGGCGTTCGGCGGGCCTTACGAGCTCCAGAAGCGGCTGGGCCATCTCGACGCACGTCGGATCGCGAGCATGGATCCACACGAGCTCGATCGGGTGTTCCGGGAGCGGCCGGCGCTGCACCGTTTTCCCGGCAACATGGCACGGCGCGTGCAGGCGATGTGCGCCGCGGTGGTGAAGGACTATGGCGGCGACGCCGCCTCGGTCTGGCGCGACGCGCGCGACGGCGACGACCTGGCGGCGCGGATCTCGAAGCTCCCAGGGTTCGGCGAGATGAAGACGAAGATCCTGATCGCGATCCTGGCCAAGAGGTTCGACGTCAGGCCCGTCGGTTGGGAGAGGCACGCCGCCACGTGGCACTCGGTCGCCGACGTCGACTCACCGGAGTCGATGGCGGAGGCGCGTCAGGTCAAGCGGGATATGAAGGCAGCGGCCCGAAAACCAGGTTGATCCGGCCCGGCTCGGCCGGCAGCGCCGGCGCGCCCGAGTTCTTGATGTCGACCTCGGCGCCCGGGAATGCGTCGAGCAGCGCCGCCTTGGCCTGATCCACGGTCATAGACGCGAGCCGGCGCTGCCAGGTCGCTCTGTCGGGCGTCGTGAACGTGAATGCGCTCGCGAAGCCCAGGAGCCGGACGTCGCCGTCGGGGGACATGCTCTCGATCACGTAGCTCGTCCTGACCGGGCCGACGTGGGAGGGCATCCACTCGGCGATCCGCTCCCGGGCCTGGGCGTCCGAAAAGCCGTTGGCCGACAGCGCCGCCGTCATGGTCACCGTGACCGTCGGCGCTTCATCTCCCACCGCGTGGTTGGTCGTGTACGTGTAGCGCGGCGTTCCGTCAGGTTCGTAGACGAGGACCGAGGCGTTGAGCCTCATCGCGCTCTGGACGTCGCTCTGCAGGCTGTCGTGCAAAGTCGCGAGGGCGCCGTCGATGTCGGCCTGCGCCACCCTGTGCGTCATTCGGCTCGTCCCGCCCGTGATCGGTTTCGGGTTGTCCGGGACCATCCAGCCGGGCCACAGCCGCGTCTGCAAGATCATGTGCGGACCCGCGTTGCCGGCGGGTCCGGGAACCTCGGCCCGGATGCCGACGGGCGCGGAGATCGTGCCTTCTTTCCACCAGATGTCCGCGAGCGTCCGATACGCGATCCCGGTCCGGCTCAGCAGCTCGTAGCCCGCGGGCATCTCGTACATGCCCCAACAGTCATGCGTGCAGCCGCTGTAGTGCGAGAAGACCACCTGACCGGTCGCGTACGTTCCCGCCTCGAACGGGCTCGTAGGCACCCTGATCGTGTCGGAGACGCTCACAGTGACCTGCCTGGTCGGGAAGTAGCCGGAGCCCCGGCTGCCGTCGATCGGGGTCACGACCGACTCGAGCCTCGGCGCCAGCGCGACTGTCACCGTCGCCGTCCGCGGGTGGACCAGGCCTCCCAAGAGCACCGCCGCCGTCACGGCGCCGGTCAAGGCGATGCGGCCGATCCTGCCCACGGTTCCGCCGCCAACTTTAACTCTGATAAGGTGTGCCCTCCGGCCTCGCCATAGAGAGCGGGGCGGCTAGTAGAGATGAGAGGGACCCGATGAGAAACTGCACCCCCTCGCGCGACGAAGCGCGGGCGCTGGCCGCGGACTTCAGGCTGATCCCGGTCTACCGGGAAGTCCTGGCCGACATGCTGACCCCAGTCCGCGCGTACACGCTCCTGTGCCCGCCCGGCGAACCCGGGTTCCTGCTCGAGAGCGTCGAGGGCGGCGAGCGGCTCGCACGCTACTCCTTCATCGGCTTCCAGCCCGGGCCACTCGAGCTCGGCCGCGGCAACCCGCTGGAGGCGCTGGCCGCGGTCGCCGGCGAAGAGACCGCGCCGATCAAGGGCGTCCCCCGATTCCATGGCGGCGCAGTCGGCTACCTCGGCTACGAGACCGCGCGCCACTTCGAAAAGCTCCCCGTGGCGAAGGGCGCGGCGCCCCCGATGCCCGAGAGCGCTTTCCTGCGCGCGGAGGACCTTGCGGTCTTCGACCACGTCACCAGACGGCTGCAGCTGCTGACCATTCACCGCCCGGACCGCGAGGAGTACGAAGAGGCGATCGCGCGCATCGACGCCATGGAACAGCGGCTTGCGGGCGACCCACCGCCCCCGCCGCCTCGAGGCGTCGACGGCGCCCGATGGGAGGCGAACGTGAGCAAGGGCCAGTTCCACTCCATGGTCGACGCGGCCCGCGAGTACATCATGGGCGGCGACGCCTTTCAGATCGTCCCCTCGCAGCGGTTCCAGAAGCCGCTGGCCGCGAGCCCCTTCGACGTCTACCGCTGCCTGCGCGCGATCAACCCGTCGCCGTACATGTTCTTCCTCGCCCTCGGCGGCGATCGCCACGTGGTCGGCACCTCGCCCGAGAAGCTGGTCCAGGTCGAAGGCCGCCGTGTCGAGACGCGGCCGCTGGCCGGCACGCGGCGCCGCGGCGCCGACCCCGCGGAGGACGGCCGTCTCGAGAGGGAGCTGCTGAGCGACCTCAAGGAGCGGGCCGAGCACGTGATGCTCGTCGACCTCGGCCGGAACGACGTCGGCCGGGTGGCGCGGCCCGGCACGGTCCAGGTCGACAGGCTGATGGAGGTCGAGCGCTACTCGCACGTCATGCACATCTCCTCCACCGTCAGCGGAGAGCTGCGCGACGGCAAGACCTCGCTCGACGCCCTGCGCGCCGCGTTCCCAGCGGGCACGGTGTCCGGCGCGCCGAAGATCCGCGCCATGGAGGTCATCGCCGAGCTCGAGCCCGACCGGCGTGGCGTCTACGCCGGGTCGCTCGGCTACGTCAGCTTCGGCGGCAACCTCGACATGGCGATCACGCTGCGCACGGTCGTGGCCGCGGAGGGTATGGCCTACGTGCAGGCAGGCTGCGGTGTGGTCGCCGACTCACGGCCGGAGCGGGAGTACGAGGAGACGCTCGAGAAGGCAAGCGCGATGTTCAAGGCCATCGAGATGGCGGAGGCGATGTAGAGATGGCGCGCCTCGCCATGATCGACAACTACGACTCCTTCACCTACAACCTCGTCCAGTACATGGCCGAGCTGGGCGCCGAGCCGCAGGTGTTCCGCAACGACGAGGTGGGCGTCGACGAGCTGGCGAAGTTCGACGGCATCGTCATCTCACCGGGTCCGGGCACGCCCGACGACGCCGGAGTCTCGAACGAGGCGATCCGGGCGCTCAGCGGCAAGGTTGCAATCCTCGGCGTCTGCCTCGGCCACCAGTGCATCGGCCAGGTCTTCGGCGGCGAGGTCGTGCGCAATGAGCCCTCCCACGGCAAGACCTCGTGGATCCACCACGACAACTCGGGCGTGCTCGCCGGCCTGAGCGAGCCTTTCGAGGCGACCCGCTACCACTCGCTGATCGTCAGACGCTCCAGCGTCCCGGCCGATCTGGTCGTCACCGCCTGGACCCACGACGGGGTCGTGATGGGGCTGCGCCACGCCAAGCACCCGACCTATGGCGTGCAGTTCCACCCCGAGTCGGTGCTGACCAAGGAAGGCAAGAAGATCCTTGGCAACTTCGTGCGCCGCGCCGCCAGGGTGTATGCGTGACGTGATCGACGCCATCGCCAAACTGGTCCGCTGCGAGAACCTCTCTGAAGAGGAAGCGTCGGCCGCCTTCGAGGTGATCATGCGCGGCGACGCGACGCCGGCTCAGATCGCGGCCTTCATGGTCGCCCTGCGCATGAAGGGCGAGACTCCCGAGGAGCTCACCGGCTTCGCGCGCACCGCCCGCGCCGTCGCCACCCCGATCCAGGTCGACGGCGCGCTGCTGGACACGTGCGGCACGGGCGGAGACGGCCTGGCCACGTTCAACATCTCGACGCTCGCGGCCATCGTCTCCGCGGCCTGTGGCGCCCGCGTCGCCAAGCACGGCAACCGCGCCGCGTCCTCGCTGTGCGGCTCGGCCGACGTGCTGGAGAAGCTCGGGGTCAAGATCGACCTGCAGCCCGAGGGCGTCGCGCGGTGCATCGACCAGGCCGGGATCGGGTTCCTCTTCGCGCCGGTGTTCCACCCGTCGTTCCGGTTCGCCGGGGCTCCTCGCCGTGAGCTCGGCATCCGCAGCGTCTTCAACATCCTCGGTCCGCTCTGCAACCCCGCGGGCGCGAAGTACCAGGCCCTGGGCGTCGCCGACGCCAAGCTCGCGTCGAAGATGGCCGACGTCCTCATCCGGCTTGGGGTCGAACGCGCGATCGTGTTCCACGCGAGCGACGGCATGGACGAGCTGTCGATGGCCTCGACGTCCAACGTGATCGAGATCGACGGGCAGCGCAAGGAATACGAGCTCGACCCGGCCGACCTCGGCCTGCACCGTGCGCCGCTCGAGGCGATGCGCGGCGGCGGCCCGGACGAGAATGCCCGGATCGCGCGCGACGTGCTCGACGGCGAGAAAGGGGCGCGGCGCGAGGTCGTCCTCCTCAACGCCGCCGCGGCCCTCCGCGCGGCCGGGATCGCGCGCGACTGGAAGGAAGGCCTCGGCCTGGCCGCAGAGGCGATCGACTCGGGGCGGGCGGGCGAGGTTCTGGAACGGTGGGCGAGAGTCTCGACCTCTTAGGTCGTTTGGTGCTTGAGGCGCGGCAGGATCTCCAGCGGCGGCGTTACCTCATGGACTCGGACCGGTTCGAGCAGGCGGTGGCCGCCTACGCGCCGAAGGACTTCCTCGCCGCACTGCGCCGGCCGCGGCTGGCCGTCATCGCCGAGATGAAGCAGTGCACGCCGAGCATGGGCGAGCTCGTGGAGGACTACCGGCCGGCGGACCTGGCGCATGCCTACGCCGAGGGCGGCGCCGCCGCCATCTCCGTCCTCACCCACATGGCCGGGTTCGGAGGGCGCATCGAGCACATCCGCGCCGTCCGCGCGGCGACGGAGCTGCCGATCCTGCGCAAGGACTTCGTCACCGACCCGTACGAGATCGCGGAGGCGCGCGCGTGCGGAGCCGACGCGGTGCTCCTGATCGTCGCCGCGCTGGAGTCGGGCCGGCTTCGCGACCTCCTGGCCGTGGCGCGGAGCCGTGGTGTGGCGGCGCTGGTCGAGGTCCACGACGAGGCGCAGACCGCGTCCGCGCTCGAGGCGGGGGCGAAGGCGGTCGGCGTCAATCACCGCGACCTGCGCACCTTCACCGTTGACCTCGGCCTCACGGAACGGCTGCGCCGGTTGGTGCCGCCGGAGGTGGTCCTGGTGGCCGAGAGCGGCATCCATGGACCCGAGGATGCGCGGCGCATGCGCGACGCGGGCGCCGACGCGATCCTGGTCGGAGAGCTGCTGATGCGGTCACGGGATCCGGCGGCGGAGCTCCAGGAGCTGGTACCCGCCGAATGATCCGGATCAAGATCTGCGGCATCTGCGACCTCGAGAGCGCGCAGGCGGCAGCCGAGGCCGGCGCCGACATGCTCGGCTTCCACTTCTGCGACTCCGACCGCCGCGTCACCCCGGACCAGGCGCGGGCGATCCTCGACGAGCTGTCGGTGCGGCCGAAGATCGTCGGCGTCTTCATCGACGAGAACCCCGAAGAGGTGCGCCGGGTCGGCGACTACCTCGACCTCGACCTGGTCCAGCTGCACGGGTCGGAGGCGCCCGGCTTCGACGCCGGGCGGCGGGTGATGAAGGTGCTGAAGGTGAGGGAGGGGACGACGCCAGACGCCGGCGAGGCGGGCAGCTGGCCAGACCCGATCATGCTCGACTCCTGGTCGGCCGACCAGCGCGGCGGCACGGGCCAGGCGTGGGACTGGGACCTCGCCAGGCCACTGCTCGAAAGCCGCCGCGTGTTCATCGCAGGCGGTCTCCAACCGGGTAACGTGGGCAAGGTCGTGAGCGCCTTCAAGCCCTACGGCGTCGACGTCTCCAGCGGCGTCGAGGCGCGCGTGCGGGTCAAGGACCCGGACAAGATGCGCGCCTTCGTCCGCGCGGTGCGGCTCGCGGAGGCGCTGGTGTGAGCATCCGCGCGGGACTCACGCATCCGGTCGACGGCCGCTTCGGCGCCTTCGGCGGCCAGTACGTGCCCGAGACGCTCATGAGCGCGCTCCAGGAGCTCGAGGACATGTGGCACGAGGCCAAGGCCGACCCGCAGTTCCAGCTCGAGCTCGCCGGCCACCGCCGCGCCTTCATCGGCCGGCCGACGCCGATGTACGCCGCCACGCGGCTCAGCGAGCACTTCGGCGGCGCACACATCCATTTCAAGCGCGAGGACCTGTGCCACACCGGCGCCCACAAGCTCAACAACGCGGTCGGCCAGGCGCTGCTCGCCGTGCGGATGGGCAAGAAGCGGATCATCGCCGAGACCGGCGCGGGCCAGCACGGCGTCGCCACCGCGACCGTTTGCGCCCGCTTCGGGCTCGAGTGCACCGTCTACATGGGCACCGAGGACATGCGGCGCCAGGCCATGAACGTACGCCGCATGAAGTTGCTGGGCGCCGAGGTTCAAGAGGTCACCAGCGGGACGAAGACGCTGAAGGACGCGACCACGGAGGCCATCCGCGACTGGGTGACCAACGTGCGGACGACGCACTACATCATCGGCTCGGTGGTCGGTCCGCACCCATACCCCGAGATGGTCCGTGACCTGCAGCGCGTGATCGGCGACGAGGCGCGCGAGCAGTACCTGTCGCTGGACGGCAAGCTCCCGGACGTGGTGGTCGCGTGCGTCGGCGGCGGCTCCAACGCCATCGGCATCTTCACCGCCTTCCTGGACGACCGCGACGTGTCGCTGGTCGGCGTCGAGGCGGCGGGCAAGGGAATCCGCACGGGCGAGCACGCCGCGTCACTGGTCGGCGGCCGGCCGGGCGTCCTGCACGGCAGCTATTCCTACGTGCTGCAGGACGGCGACGGTCAGATCCTGCCGACGCACTCGATCTCGGCCGGACTCGACTACCCCGGCGTCGGGCCGGAGCACGCGTTCCTGCGCGACATCGAGCGTGTCGAGTACGTGGCCGTGACCGACAAGGACGCGCTGGCGGCGTTCAGGCTGTGCACACGGCTGGAGGGCATCATGCCGGCGCTCGAGCCGTCGCATGCCATCCACCACGCGGGCGTGATCGCCAGGGAGCTGGGCCCCGGCGGGCGCATCCTGGTCTGCCTCTCAGGACGAGGCGACAAGGACATGGATTCCGTCGATGGTGGCTGAGAAGACTTCCAGGCTCGAGAAGGCGCTGAAGGCGAGCGGCGACCTGAAGCTCGTCGCCTACATCATGGCCGGGCACCCGTCGAAGAAGCGCTCGATCGAGGTGGGGAAGAGGCTCGCGGCGGCGGGCGTGTCCGCGCTCGAGATCGGCATCCCGTTCTCGGACCCGCTCGCCGACGGGCCGGTGATTCAGCGGGCCGGCCAGAAGGCGCTGGCCGCGGGCATGACCGTGGCGGGCGCGCTCGAGGTGGCCGAGGGGGTGGCGCGCGAGGGCGTGCCCGTCGTGCTGATGACCTACATCAACCCGGTCCTCAACTACGACCCGCGAAAGTTCGCCGCCGAGGCGGCGCAGGCCGGGGTCGCGGGCGTCATCGTTCCCGACCTCCCGATCGAGGAGGCGGAGCCGGTCGCGGGCTGGCTGCGCTCGGCCTCCCTCGATACCGTGTTCATGGTCGCCCCGACCACGCCGCCAGGGCGCATCGAAACGATCTGCAACCACTCGAGCGGATTCGTCTACTGCGTCACCGTCACCGGCATAACCGGAATACGCAAGGAGCTGCCGGAAGGGATCGCGGAGCTGCTGGCCGAGGTGAAGAAGAGGACGGCGCTGCCGGTCGCCGCGGGCTTCGGCATCTCGCGCCAGGAGCACCTCAAGGCACTGCGCGGCAAGCTCGACGCCGCGGTGGTCGGCAGCGCGATCGTGGACGAGATCGACCGCGCCGGCGATGGGGTCTCGCTCGTCAGGGAGCTGTTGAAGGCTTGCCGGTAAGGGGAATCCGCGGCGCCACGACCGCGACGGCCAACACCACGGAGGCGATCAACGAAGCCACCGAAGAGCTCCTGCGGGAGCTCGTCCGGCTGAACGACCTCGACCCCTCGGACGTCGCCTGCGCGTTCTTCACCACCACTCCTGACCTCGACGCCGAGTTCCCGGCGCACGCGGCGCGCCGGCTCGGTTGGACGCAGGTCGCGCTGCTGTGCGGGCCCGAGATCAACGTCCGGCAGCCGAACCCGCGCGGCATCGCCAAGTGCATCCGCGTCCTGATCCTCTACAACACGCCGCGGCCGCAGGAGGCGATGCGCTTCGCCTACATGCGCGGCGCCGAGGCCATCAAGGCAGACCTGGAGGCATCTCGCTCGTGATCATCGTCATGTCGCACCAGGCCACCAAGGCCGAGATCGACGCGGTCGTCGACCGGGTGGAGGAGATCGGCCTCAAGACCGAGCTTTCACGCGGCGAGGAGCGCACGGTGATCGGCGTCATCGGCGGCAACGCCTACGCGTACCGGGACGCGTTCTCGCACCTCGGCGGGATCCAGGAGATCATCCCGATCACCAAGCCCTTCAAGCTCGCCAGCCGCGAGTTCCGCCCCCACGACACCGTCGTCGACGTGGCGGGCGTGAAGATCGGCAGCGACGAGCTCGTGGTCATGGCGGGGCCGTGCTCGGTCGAGGGAGAGGAGATGCTCCTCGAGACCGCTCGCCACGTCGCGGCCCAGGGCGCGAAGGTCCTGCGCGGCGGCGCGTTCAAGCCGCGCACTTCGCCCTACTCGTTCCAGGGGCTGGGCGAGTCGGCCCTCAAGATGATGGCGCTCGCGCGCGAGGAGACCGGGCTCAAGGTCGTGACCGAGGTCGTGTCGCCTGGCGACGTCGCGCTCGTGGCCCGCTACGCAGACATCCTCCAGCTCGGCACGCGGAACATGCAGAACTACGCGCTGCTCCAGGAGGCCGGGCGGTCCGGCAAGCCGGTGCTGCTGAAGCGAGGCATGTCGTCGACGATCGAGGAGTGGCTGCTGGCGGCCGAGTACATCCTGTCCCAGGGCAACCGGGACGTGATTCTCTGCGAGCGCGGCATCCGCACCTTCGAGACCGCGACGAGGTTCACCCTCGACCTCAACGCGGTGCCGCTCGTGCGCGAGCTGTCGCACCTGCCGGTGATCGTCGACCCTTCCCAGGCGACGGGGAAGTGGTCGCTCGTCGGGCCGATGTCGCTGGCCGCGGTGGCGGCCGGCGCCAACGGGCTGATCATCGAGGTCCACCCGACGCCGAACCAGGCGCTCTCGGACGGCGCGCAGTCGCTCGACTTCGCCGCTTTCGACCACCTGATGGACGACGTGAAGCGGCTGCTGGGCGCGATGCAAAAGCAGCTGGCGTAGTGCCGACGGTCGCCGTCGTGGGGTTGGGCCTGATGGGCTCGTCCTTCGCCAGGGCCCTGAAGACGGCGCGGCCGGAGACCGTCATCGTCGGCAACGACAAGAACCCGCTGGTCGTGCGCAAGGCGGTGGAGCGCGACATCGTCTCCGCCGCCGACTCCGACCTGGCCATCGTCGAGATGGCCGACGTCGTCGTCGTGGGCGCGCCGATCAGCGCCATGCGCCAGGTGTTCGCGCAGCTGGCCGTCAGGGCGCCCGCGCGCCCGGTCACCGACATGGCGAGCACCAAAGCGACGGTGATGGAGTGGGCGGCGGCCGAGGGCATCGACCTGATCGGCGGCCATCCTATGTGCGGCAAAGAGACGCCGGGTATCGATGCCGCGGACCCGACGATGTTCGAGGGCGCGCCGTGGGTGCTGACACGTGACGAGCCGGCGATCACGGAGCTCGTGACCGCGGTCGGCGCGCAGCCCGTGATCATGGACGCGGTCACGCACGACCGGCTCGTCGCCGGGGTGAGCCACGCCGCGTTCATGCTCTCGGTCGGCTACGTGCTGGCGCTGTCCCGGCGCAAGGACTGGCCCGAGGCGTCGCGCCTGGCGGCGGGCGGGTTCCGCGACATGAGCCGGCTGGCCGCGGGGGACCCGGACCTTTACGCGGGCGTGACGCGCACGAACCGGCAGAACCTGCTCGAGATCCTCGACGCGGTGAGCAAGGAGCTCGCCCGCCTCTACCGCCACCTCGAGGCGGACGACCCGCGCCTGGTCGAGCTGTTCGAGGAGGCACGGGCGGTCCGAGAGCGCTGGACGAAGGGCTCGTGATCGCCACTGTCCGGCCGCCGCAAAAGCTCGAGGGCACCATCACCGTCCCGGGCGACAAATCGATCTCGCACCGGGCGCTGATCCTGGGCTCGATCGCCACGGGCGAGAGCCACGCGCGCGGATTGTCGGTAGGTGCAGACGTGCAGTCGACGGCGGCGTGCATGCGCGCGCTGGGCGTCGACATCGAAGGCTCGACGATCCGAGGTGTGGGCATGGACGGCCTGCAGATGGCGGGCTCGCCGCTCGACTGCGGCAACTCCGGGACCACGATGCGCTTGCTGGCGGGCTTGCTCGCCGGCCAGGCCTTCGAGAGCGAGCTCATTGGCGACGAGTCGCTTTCGCGGCGCCCGATGGACCGCGTCGTGGATCCTCTCCGGGAGATGGGCGCGGCCGCGGCGTGGCCGCCCTTGAAGGTGGGCGGCAAGACGCCGCTGCGAGGCATCGACTACAGGTCGCCCGTGCCCAGCGCGCAGGTGAAGTCCGCGATCCTCCTGGCCGGCCTCAATGCGGGCGGGACGACTTCCGTCACCGAGACCGTGAAGACGCGCGATCACACCGAGGTGATGCTGGCCGCGATGGGCGCGGACGTGCGGGTCGAAGGCATGCGGGTCGAGGTCGGGCGCGCCGAGTCTCTGCAGCCATTCGACATCGACGTGCCAGGCGACTTCAGCGCGGCCGCGTTCTGGATCGTGGCGGCTGTGCTGGCGAAGAGCCGCGTCCGGTTGGCGGGAGTCGGGGTGAATCCGACGCGGACCGCGCTCATTCACACGCTGAACGATCTCGGGTGTGACATTCGGGTCACCAACCCTCGGCTTGAGGCCAACGAGACTGTCGGCGACATCACTTTTGGTCGTACGCGCTTCGACCGGCCTGTAATGGTTGGCGGCACTCGCACCGCCGAGATGATCGACGAGCTGCCGGCGCTGGCGGTCCTGGCCACGCAGGTGGCCGGCACGAGCGTCATTGCGGGCGCGGGTGAGCTGCGCGTCAAGGAGTCGGATCGACTCGCGGCGATGGCCGAGGGCTTGAGCGCGATGGGTGCGGACATCTCGGTTGAGGAAGACGGCTGGATCATCAACGGGCCGCGAAGGCTGGAAGGCGCGCGTGTCGATTCCCGCGGCGACCACCGGGTCGCGATGGCGCTGGCGGTCGCCGCGATGATCGCTTACGGGAAGACCGAGATCGAAGGCGCGGAGTGCGTCGACATCTCTTACCCCGGCTTCTTCGACCACCTGGAATACCTGGCTTGAGGGTCCGCCGAGAGATCGACATGGAGGTGGTGGCGCTTGAGCTGTACGAGCTGGAGGTCACGGCGCCGCGGGACGACTTCGAGCTCGAGGTGAAGCGCGCGGGGCAGGCCGTGCGGTCCGGGAAGGCGCCGTCCACCGACCGGGCGCGCGAGCTGTACCGCCGCTTCGGCACGGACCCGACGCGCATGCGTCCATCTTCGGAGGCGCTCCTCCGGCGCATGAAGAAGGGCGACGGGCTGCCGCGCATAAACTCGCTCGTCGACGTGGCCAACGCGCTGTCGGTGCAGCTGCAGGTTCCCGTCGGCCTGTACGACCTCGACAAGGCCAGGGGTGAGGAGCTAGTGCTGCGCCTGGGCCTCGAGGGCGAGGGCTACGAAGGCATAGGCAAGGAGCGCGTCAACGTCGAAGGGCGGATCTGTGTCGCGGACGCGGAGGGCCCGTGCGGCAATCCGAGCGCCGACTCGGCGCGGACGATGATCACCCCCGCCACCGAGCGCGCGGCCTGGATCTACTTCCTTCCGGTCAGCGACGAGGACATCGACCGCACGGCGGAGCTCATCGCCGTCTTCGGGCGCGGCCTCATGCGCATGATTCCTACATGAGGGCGGCCGCCGTCGAGGAGGTCCTCTGCGTCCAGCGCGACGAGATCTTTCCCGACGGCGCCTGGCACGGGTTCGTCACGGACAACCTCGAGCGCTATCAATCGGTGATCCGGGAACGCTACGTGTTCAAGCCTCGGGCCGAGGTCGAAGACGACCCCAGCTTCCAGCAGATCATCCCGTACGTCGTGTTCCGGCACCGTGAGCGCTACTTCCTCACGCATCGCCTGCGCGCCTCCTCGGAGAAGCGCCTCCGCAAGCAGTACTCGCTGGGCATCGGAGGGCACATCAACCCCGGTGACCTGCGGTCGGGCGATCCCATCCTCGACGGGCTGAAGCGGGAGTGGGAGGAGGAGGTCGTGTACGACGGACACTTCGAGGCCAAGCTGCTCGGATTGCTGAACGAGGAGTCCGCCCCGGTGTCGAAGGTCCACCTGGGAGTGGTCTTCCTCGTGGACGGCGACACACCGAACATCGCCATCCGCGAGACGAAGAAGCTCGGTGGTGAGCTCCTGGCGCTCGAGGAGATGCGCAGCCTCTACCTGCAGATGGAGTCGTGGTCCCAGCTCGTCTACGACAGGCTCGTCGGTTGAGGTACGTCGAGGCCGGTGGCGTCCGCGTCTCCGTCATCGGCCTCGGCACGTGGCAGTTCGGCTCGTCGGAGTGGGGCTACGGGCGGGACTACGCCGACCGTGTGGCCGGCGACATCGTGCGGCGCGCGCTCGAGCTGGGCGTCAACCTGGTCGACACCGCGGAGATCTACGGCCTCGGCCGCTCCGAGCGCATCGTCGGCGCGGCCATCCGCGACCGGCGGGACGACGTCTTCCTGGCGACGAAGCTGTTCCCGATCGGGCTTCCGTTCATGGTCGCGGGGCGGGCGCGGGCGAGCGCGCGGCGGCTCGGTGTGGATGTGATCGACCTGTACCAGCTGCACTGGCCCAGCCCGTTGTTTCCACCCGCCGCCACGATGCCGCGGTTCCGCCGGCTGGTCTCGGAAGGTCTCGTGCGCCACGTCGGCATCAGCAACCACGGCCTGGCCGGCTGGCAGGCGTGCGATCGCGCGCTGGGCGGGCCGGTTCTCTCCAACCAGGTGCGCTTCAGCCTCGCCGCCCGCGAGCCCGAGCGCGAGCTCGTGCCTTTCGCGCAGCGCGAGAGCAGGATCGTGATCGCGTACAGCCCACTTGGGCAGGGAGTCCTGTCAGGCAAGTACCGGGGGTCGGGGCCGTCCAACTTCCGTCGCGTGCGCCGCGACTTCTCGGCCGCCGGCCGCGCCCGCCTCGAGCCGTTGCTGGCGGCTCTGGACGAGATCGCCGCGGCTCACGGCGCGACGCCCGCGCAGGTGGCGCTGGCGTGGCTCATCCAGAAACCGAACGTGGTCGCCATCCCCGGCGCGTCGAGCGTGAAGCAGCTCGAGGAGAACATCGCCGCCGCGGACCTCGAGCTGAGCGCCGGCGACGTCTCGCGACTGGATAACCTCAGGCCATGAAGCTCGAGGCCGTCGAGCTCCGCCGGATCAAGCTCCCGCTCGTCGCTCCGTTCGAGACGTCGTTCGGGGTGCAGACGGAGCGGGACGTGCTGCTCGTGCGGGCGTACACCGACGAGGGGGAGGGCTGGGGCGAGTGCGTGGCAGGCGAAGAGCCGACGTACTCCTCGGAGTACGTCGACGGCGCACAGCACGTGATGATCCATCACCTCCTGCCGCGACTCCTCGACCGCAACGTCAGCTCCGCGGGAGTGGCGAAGGCGCTGCACCCGGTCCACGGCCACCAGATGGCCAAGGCGGCGATCGAGATGGCGATCCTCGACGCCGAGCTGCGCGCCAGGAGCGAGTCGTTCGCCGTCTTCTTCGGCGCGGTGCGCACCGAGGTCGACTGCGGGGTGTCGGTGGGGATCCATCCCACGATCCCGGAACTGCTCCAGGCCGTCGGCGACTACCTCGACCAGGGCTACCGGCGCATCAAGCTCAAGATCAAGCCTGGCTGGGACCTCGAGCCGGTGCGGGCGGTGCGCGAGAGGTTTGGCGACGTGCCGCTGCAGGTGGACGCCAACACCGCGTACACGCTCGCGGACGCGGAACAGCTCGCGGCGCTGGATCC
>JBKPCW010000058.1:0-3842 GCA_046727555.1 Candidatus Dormiibacterota bacterium
TGGCTGACGCGCTCGTCATCTTCAAACCCGACTCCGCCTACCGCCTCGCGGCGCGCGAGGGCATCTGGGGCTGGCTCTCGTCGGAGCGCGACTGGAAGCTCGAGTCGCTGGAGTGGTTCCATGCGCCCGCGTCGCTCATCGAGAGCCACTACGACTTCCTGCAGGGGCGGCCGTTCTTCCCGTGGCTCGTCGACTTGATGTCCGCCCTTCCGGTCATCGTCGGCCGCGTCTCCGCCGAGCCGCAGGCCCTGGGCGTCATGCGCTACGACCTCGGCGAGACGCAGATCGCCAGGTCCCGGCCCGGCTCGCTGCGCGAGCGCTACGGCATCTACGGCGGGCTCAACTGCCTCCACCTCTCGGACGCGCCGGAGACGGGAGCCGCCGAGGTCAAGCGCTGGTCGGAGCATGTCCAGCTCGACCACGTGAGCGTCGAGGACCTCGGCAACCCGACGGACATGCCCGACCACACCTTCCACCTGCGCTCCCTGGCGACCCAGGTCGCCGGCAGCGTCCACGCCGGCTCGGCGTCGGCGATGATCCGCCAGCTCCTGGCCGAGGAGACGCAGCTGAGCGGCGACGACTTCGACGCCCTCTGCCGGATTACTTTGGGGGCGCTGTCGCCGTAGCCTCGGCGCGAACCCGGATCGTCACCGGTTTGGTGAAGAGCTCGGAGTTGGGCACGACGACGACGTCGCCCTGGTCGTTGCGCAGCAGCGTCACCCGGAGCCTGACGTCGGTGATCGTCCCCTCGTGGCCGTCGAACTCGATCCGGTCACCCACCCTGATGTGCCGCTCGAGGAGCACGTAGTAGCCGGAGACGAAGTCCTGCAGAAGCTGCTGGATGCCCAGGGCCGCCACGATGGTGGCGAGCAACAGGCCGAACAGAGTCACGTTGGCGTTCTGGGCGGCGAAGCCCAGGGCGGCGAAGATGCCGAGGACCCCGACGCCGGCCGTCACCACGCGGCGGCCGAGCACGACCATGTCGGGCCGGACGTGCCGCTTGATCAGCTGCCCGCCCACAAACCGCGCGACCACCCGGGCCACGATGTACGTCACGACCAGCGCGACGACGACGACCAGCGGGTAGTAGATCCAGTCGGGAACCGGGACGCTCCAGCCTCCGATGGAGGCCAGCGTCATTCCTCTGTCTCGGCTGCTTCGCCCTCGGGGGCCGCCTCGCCCGCGGCGGCTTCGCCCTCAGCCGGGACCGCGGCCTCGGCGGCGGGGATCTCCTCTTCGATCTTCATTTCACGCTTCGGCACGATCTTCACGATCAGCTCCTCGGGATCGTCGAGGATCGTGACGCCCTGGCCGACCTTGATGGCCGAGAGGCGGAGCTCGGCGCCGATCTCGTCCAGCGGCGTGATGTCGACCTCGAACGCTTCCGGGATCTCCGTGGGCAGACACTCGACGCGGACCGAGTGCACCGGCTGGAGCACGTCGGCGTCGCCGGCCTTGACCGGGGTCGATTCGCCGGTGATGCGGATCGGGATCTCGACCTCGATCCTCTCCTGGAGGTTGACCTGGTAGAGGTCGACATGGATCGGGCCCTGGCGCCGGGGATGGGTCTGGATCTCACGCACCAGGACCTTCTCGGTCCGGCCGCCGTCGCCGTCCAGCACCAGGTCGACGAGGTGGGTCCGGCCGGACTTGAGGAACACCTTCTGGAACTCGAGCCGGTCGAGCGTCACCGCGGTGGGCTCGGTGTCGTGGCCATAGACGATCGCGGGCAGATTGCCCTCGCGGATGAGCCGCCGCGAGCGCTTGCCGAGTGGCTGGCGTGGAGAGGCCTTCAGTTGCATGGGGACTTCTCAGGCGGGAGAAGCCCGAATATGATACGCGAAGCGATGCAGAGCCCTCCCCCGCCGCCGCCCCCTGAGGGATCCTCTCCGCCGCCGCCCCAGATGCCGCCTCCTCCGCCCGCGCCGTACGGCGGTGGGTACGCGCCCCAACCGTACGCGGCCCCGCAGGGCCGGTTCGGTGGCTTCTGGATCCGGGTGGTCGCCTACATCATCGACGGGATCATCCTCGGGGTGGTCGGCGCGATCATCGACATCATCTTTCACGTGAACCCGAATGACCCCAACAGCTCCGGCTACTACGCCGCCAACGGGGTCAACTTCCTGATCAGCGCCGGCTACTTCATCGCCTTCTGGACCGCCTGGAGCGCCAGCCCGGGCCAGCGCCTGCTCAAGCTCCGGGTCGTGGACGCGAACACGACGCAGCCCATCACGGTCGGCAAGGCCGTCCTCCGCTACATCGGCCTCGTGATCTCGTTCTTCGTCTGCTTCATCGGCGTGATCTGGGTCGCTTTCGACTCCCGCAAGCAGGGCTGGATGGACAAGATCGCGGGCACGGTGGTCCTCCAGGGCTAGCGGTCATCCGGTCGGCGTCGGGCCGACGAAGTTGTTGAACGAGCCCGACGCGATCACCCCGAGCAGGTAGAGCACGAACAGCAGCGCGGCGATGGCGGCCGCCGTGGCGCCGGTGACGATCCCCGCCAGCGCCCGGCCGTCGCCGCCCAGCGCTCCCTGGCTCGCCGCCACCTTGCTCCGGGCGGTGAGTCCGAGGACGACCGCGATGATCCCGAGGGGCAGCGCGATCAGCTCGCCGAAGCCGCAGCAGCAGACAAGCGGCAGCCCGGCCAGCGCGATGATGCCGAGGACCATCGAGGGCGTCGCGCCGGGCGCGTCCGGCCGGAAGTACGGTGACGGGTACGGATAACCGGGCGGGAGGTACGGCTGCTGCGGCGGAGGTGGGCCCGCAGACATACCGGGCGGCTACTTGCTCCCTTCGGGAAAGCGCTTGCGCAGCCAGTCGACGATGTCCTGGAGCGGCGTGCCAGGCGTGAAGATCTCCGCCACCCCCTTCTTCTTCAAGGCCGCGATGTCGTCGTCCGGGATGATCCCTCCGCCGAAGACGACGATGTCGGTCGCCTTGCGCCGCTTGAGCTCGTCGACGACCGCCGGGAACAGCGTCATGTGCGCGCCGGAGTGGATGGAGAGGCCGATCACCTGCGCGTCCTCCTGGAGCGCGGCGTCGACCACCATCTCCGGCGTCTGCCGCAGGCCGGTGTAGATCACCTCGTAGCCGGCGTCGCGCAGGGCGCGAGCGACCACCTTCACTCCGCGGTCGTGCCCGTCGAGGCCCACCTTGGCGACGACGATGCGGACGGGCTTGGTGGCGGTCGGCATCAGACGACGGCGGTCTCGGTGTAGGTGCCGAACACCTCGATCATGGCCTGCATGATCTCGCCTTCGGTGGCGTAGGCGCGCACCGCCTCGAGGATGTAGGGCATCAGGTTGTCGTTGCCCGAGGCGGCCTTGCGCAGCTGGTTCAGCGCGTTGGTGGCCTTCGCGCCGTCCCGCTTGCGCCGCACCTCGCGTACGCGCTCGGACTGTTGGGCCTCGAGCTTCGGGTCGATGCGGAGGATCTCGATCGCCTCCTCCTCGTTCACCGTGAAGTCGTTGACGCCTATCATGATCCGGCGCTTCTGCTCCAGCTCGTTCTGGTAGCGGAACGCGGCGTCCGCGATCTCCTTCTGGAAGAAGCCGGCCTCGATCGCGGGGATGACGCCGCCGATCTCATCGATGCGTTTGAAGTAGACCTCGGCCTGCCTCTCCATCTCATCGGTCAGCGCCTCGACGAAGTAGCTGCCGCCGAGCGGGTCGATCGTGTTCGCCGCGCCCGTCTCGAAGGCCAGCAGCTGCTGCGTCCGCAATGCGATGCGCGCGGCACGGTCCGTCGGCAGCCCCAGCACCTCGTCCATCGCGTTGGTGTGCAGCGACTGCGTGCCACCCAGCACTGCCGCCATCGCCTCGATGGCGGTGCGGGCGATGTTC
>JBKPCW010000059.1:0-9277 GCA_046727555.1 Candidatus Dormiibacterota bacterium
TGGGAGGCCCAGCAGTGGGCGGTCGGCGACATCGACTTCAGCCTCGACCGCGAAGACTGGCTCCAGGCGACCGACATCGAGAAGAAGGCGACGCTCTGGTCCCACCGCCTCTTCTTCAACGGCGAGGAGCGGGTCACGTCGACGCTGGCGCCGTTCGTCTGGGCATCGCCGACGCCCGAGATCGAGGTGTTTCTCTCGACGCAGATGGTCGACGAGGCCAGGCACACCGTGTTCTTCGAGAAGTGGTGGCGCGAGGTGTGCGGCACCGAGGCGCGCGACATGACCCAGTTGCTGAAGGAGATCCGGCCCCAGGCCAACGAGGGCTACAACACCCTCTTCTACGAAAGGCTGCCCTCGACCGCCCAGCGCCTGGCCAGCAACCCCAGGGACTTCGACGCGTTCGTCGAGGGGGTGACGCTCTACCACATCGTCATCGAGGCGACGATCGCCCTGACCGGCCAGCGCTTCGAGCTGGAGTCGATGCGTGAGCAGGGCCTGACCGACCGCGGGTTCTACCGAGGATTCACAGCGGTTGCTCGCGACGAGTCCCGCCACGTCAACTTCGGCATCAAGCTGCTGCAGGAGGCCGTGCGAGAGGACGCCGGCCGCTACGCCCCGCTCATCCAGAAGACGCTCGTCGAGTGCCTGCCCCTGATCACCGGCACGCTCGACCCACCGGACCCGCGCTACATCACCGAGTTCGGCCACACCGAGAGCGAGATCCTCGAGTTCGCGTTCGAGTCCTTGAACAAGCGCCTGCGGGCGATCGGGATCAACCTCGCCGCCTGAGCTGCGCGGCGAGCGAGTCGTCCTGCGCCCCGTCCGCCGAGGCGACGAGGCGACACTGCTCGAGATCTTCAGCGATCCATCGGTGGCGATGTGGTGGGGCGATCCGAAGAAGTCGGTCGAGGACACGATGCGTGCCGAGGAGGGCGAGGAGCACTACCTGATCGAGGTCGACGGCGAGGCGGTCGGCATGATCCAGAGCTACGAGGAGACCGACGAGATGTACCACCACGCCGGCATCGACATCTCGATCCGCGAGCCGTGGCAGGGCAAAGGCCTGGGGCCGGAGGCCATTCGCGTCCTCGCCCGGTACCTGATCGATCAGCGAGGCCATCATCGCCTGACCATCGACCCGGCCGCTCACAACGTGAACGCGATCAAGGCCTATGAGCGCGTCGGGTTCAAGCCCGTCGGCGTCATGCGCGGATACGAGCGCGGGCCGGACGGCGAATGGCACGACGGCCTGCTCATGGACCTGCTCGCCGAAGAGCTGACCCTCTAGCTGTTCTTGTCGCGCATCCAGGGCGTCATGGTGACGCCGACGAGGAGCCCCTCCGGGCTGATGAGCCGGGTCGTCACCTGGCCCCACGGCTCGGTGCGGTTGCGGACGATCAGCCTGTAACCGCGCTCCTCGAGCTCGCGCGTCGCGGCCTCGAGGTCGTCGACGTCGAACTCGAGCCAGGCCTGCGGCCGCGGCACCTCGGCCGGCCACTCGCTGGTCCCGAAGCACGACTCGGCCGCCTGCGCCAGCGGCCAGATCGCGAAAGCGTTGGCGCCTTTGACCTCCTCGGTGTGGCTGTACCCGTCCTCGGTCTTGAAGGCGATGCCGAGCGTGGCCTCGTAGAGCTTTCGCGACTCGTCCGGATCCGTGGCGACCGGACCGAATCCCGCGATGAACAGAACTTTCATCAGCCCCTCCTCACAGCTCGTGCTATCTCCCGCTTCGCCTCGCGCTCCGCGATCGCCTCGCGTTTGTCGTACTGCCGCTTCCCTCGCGCCAACCCCACCTCGACCTTGGCATGGTTCCGCGAGAAGTAGACACGCAGCGGGATCAGAGTGTACCCGCGCTGCTTCACCTTGCCGATGAGGCTCGATATCTCCTTGCGGTGCAGCAGCAGCTTGCGCGGCCGCAGCGGCTCGTGGTTCATGAGGTTGCCCTGGGCATACGGCGAGATGTGGACGTTCTCGAGCCACGCCTCGCCGTTGTCGATGCGCACGAACCCGTCTCGCAGGTTCGTCCGCCCATTGCGAACGGACTTCACCTCGGTTCCGGTGAGCATTACGCCCGCCTCGTACTTCTCGTCGATGAAGTAGTCGTGGTACGCGCGGCGGTTGACCGCGACGTCGCGCTCCTTTTCGTCGCGATCAGGCATCGGCCAGCACCTGCCTGGCGGGCGCCGGCTTCTTGCCGGGGAGCTGGACCACGTCGAGCACGTACCTGTCGCCCTCGACGTGGCCCTTCAGCACCTTCACCCGGCCGCGCGACGTCGGCAGAGTGGCGCCGGGCCACGGCTGGAGGCCGCGAACACGCCGGTCGATATCGGCCGCGCCCATGCTCCAGTCGAGCTCACCCTCCTCCCTGCTCAGCTTGGGCGCGACCGTCGCCTGCGTGTGATCCTGACCCACGGCGCGAAGATCTTCGAAGTTCCGCAGCGTCTCGACCAGCAGCTCCGCACCCATCTCGGCCAGGCGCCCCGTCAGGCTCCCCGCATCCTCGTCCTCGCCGATTGGCGTCGCCCGCACAGCCAGCACCGGCCCGTGGTCCAGCTGCTCGTCCATCTTCATGATCGTGACGCCGGTCTCCGTGTCGCCAGCGAGGATCGCACGTGCCACCGGCGCAGCGCCACGCCAGCGTGGGAGGACCGACGCGTGCACGTTGATCGCGCCCAGGCGCGGGATCTCGAGCACCGAGCGCGGGATGATCTGCCCGTACGCGACCACGACCAGAAAGTCCGGGGCCAGTGAGCGCAGGCGCTCGATGGCCTCAGGGTCGCGGATCTTCTCAGGCTGGTAAACCGGCAGGCCGAGCTGCCCCGCGGCGACCTTGACCGGCGGTGGCGTCAGCTTCAGGCCACGGCGCGCCGGCCGGTCGGGCTGCGTGACCACGAGCGCAACGTCGTGGCCGGCGGCGTTGAGCGCGCGCAGCGAGGGCACGGCGAACTCGGCGGTGCCGGCGAAGACGATGCGGTAGGTCGCCGCCTACCCCGAGGCCGCAGCGACGGCCTCTTCCCTCTCTTCGCCGACCAGGTCCTCGACGCGCCGGAGCGTGTCCAGGCTCGTCAGCTTGTCGGTGAAGAGGACGCCGTCGAGGTGATCCAGCTCGTGCTGGAAGGCGCGGGCGGTGAAGCCTGAGGACTTGATCCGGATCTCCTTGCCGCGGCGGTTGCGGCCCTTGACGACCACGGTCTCCGCGCGTTCGACCTCGCCCACCCAGCCCGGGTAGCTGAGGCAGCCCTCGTAGCCGAGCTGCGTGCCTTCCTTCTTGACCAGCTCAGGGTTGATGAGGCCCCAGATCTGTTTGTCGTCGCCCTTGACGACGCAGACGCGCAGCGGCACTCCGATCTGGTTCGCGGCGAGGCCCGCGCCGGGTGCGTCGATCATGGTCTCGGTCAGGTCGTCGAGGAGACGCTGGATCGACGTGTCGATGCGCGTCACCTTCTTCGCCTTCTCGCGCAGGACGGGGTGCTCGAACGTCAGAATCTGCCGGACCACGATCTGAATCTTACCCGTGGGCTGCGAAAACCCAACCTAGACGACCCAGCGCGAGCGGATCATGACGTGCCGCCCCTGGATCTCGTCGTACCCGCGGAAGGCCTGGATCCCCGTCGGCCGGAGGCGGTAGAAGACCCAGTCGCCAAGCTCGCTCGGGTCCCATCCCATCCCCGCCTTCCATTCCTGCAGCATCCTCGGCGAATCCTCGACGGGGACGGTCTCGATGACCCCGGCGTTGATGACGATGGCGTCCGACGGATCGCCGCCCGCCAGCACGACCAGCGGGTTCATCTCCATGTTCTTCGCGGTCTTGCTGGTGCCCAGAGTGGTCACGATGATCGCGCTCCCGTCCCACAGACCAGAGACGCCGATCACGTGCGGCCTGCCGCCGATCTCGGCGGTCGTCAGCCAGTAATGGCCGTTCTTCTCCAGGTATGTCATCACGTCCTTCTTGCGGGTGGCGGTGTCACGTGACGGGGTCGACGTCATAGCTCCATCCTTTGCCGCGGGGTGCCAGGTGGCGTGCTCGTTCGAGCGCGGCGCCTTTTAACGTAACCTGCCACCGGTACTCGCCGCGCAGCCGGTGGATGAACGCCGGCGATGGGCCCATCACGCGGATGCCCTCGATCCCGTCCTTGAGCAGGCCGCTCGCAATCTCCTCCGCGGCCTCGCGCGCGGACGCCGCTGCACGGCCGTCCTCGCGGTCCGTGCGGGTCAGCACGGCGAGCTCGGCGAAAGGTGGAAACACGAAGGCCTTGCGTGCCGCGAGCTCCGACTCGTAGAAGCCCGCGTAGTCGCCGGCGGCCGCGCATCGGAGCGCGTAGTGCTCGGGGTTGCTGGTCTGGACGACCACGCGTGATGGGCGGCCATCGCGGCCCGCGCGCCCGGCGACCTGTGCCACCAGCGCGAACGTGTTCTCGGCGGACCGATAGTCCGGGAAGTGGAGGGGCAGGTCGGCGTCCACGACGCCGACGCACGTGACGGCGGGAAGGTCGAGGCCGCGAGTCACGAGCTGCGTGCCCACCAGGACGTCCGCGCGACGCTCGCTGAACGCCTCCCACACGCGCAGGTAGGAGTCCGGCCCGCGGGCGATGTCGCTGTCGAGGCGCAGTACGCGGGCCTGGGGCCACAGGCGCTTGACCATGCCTTCCAGCCGCTGCGTGCCCATGCCGAGTCCGCGGATGTTGCGGCTGCCGCAGTGGTCGCACACCGACGGCATGGCGCGCGAGTAACCGCAGTAGTGGCAAACCAGGCCTTCGACCTCGGCGTGCTGGACGAGCGCAACCGAGCAGCCGAGGCACTGCACCGAGCGCCCGCAGTCGCGGCACATGACGAAGGTGGCCATGCCGCGGCGGTTCAGGTAGAGGATCGTCTGCTCTTCGGCCTCGAGCGCCTGGGTGACCGCCTCGACCAGCCTTCTCGACAGCGGCTGGCGGTTGCCGTCGGCGGCCTCGTCGCGCATGTCGACCAGCTCCACCGGGGCGTCGTGGCCGCGTACGCGCCGGGTCATCGTGGCCAGCGCGATCTTGCTGGTCGCGGCCTCGTGGTACGTCGCGACCGACGGCGTGGCGGAGCCCATCACAAGCTTCGCTCCGGTCACCGCCGCCAGGCGTCGCGCGACCCAGCCCGTCTCGTAGCGCGGCGTGCGGTCCTGCTTGTAGGCCGCCGACCCTTCCTCGTCGAGGCAGATCAACCCGAGGCGCGGAATCGGCGCGAAGACCGCGGACCGGCTGCCGAGAACGACCTGGGCGTCGCCGCGACGCGTCTTCCACCACTGCTGGGCGCGCTCGAGCTCGGTCAGCTGCGTGTGCAGCACCGCGACCGGCGCCCGCAGCCGCATCCGCACCCGCTGCACGAGCTGCGGTGTGAGCGAGATGTCGGGCACGAGCAAGAGGACACGCAGTCCCTGGGCCAGGGCCCGCTCCGCGGCGGCCAGGTAGACCTCGGTCTTGCCGCTGGCGATGGCGCCGTGGAGCAGCGTGACCGGATGGGAGCCGATCACGTCGAGCGCCCGCCTCTGCTCGTCGGTCAGGTCGACCGGTGCGAGGGCGCCTGCCTCGTTCGCCATCTCCAGCAGGCGCGAATGGCGCGTCTGCCGGCTGGAGGCGGCCGACCCCGCGGAGCCGGTGCTGCGGACTCGCGGCGGCAGCATCGCCCTGATGACCTCGACGATCGGCAGCCAGTAGTGCTCGGCGACCAGGCGCGCGAGCTCGACCTGGTGAGGAAGGAGCAGCGGCTGGTCGCCCGCGCCCGCGATCGCCTTGGTGTCGACGCCGGGGTCGTCTGTGCCGAGCGAGACGACGAAGCCGTACGTGTTGCGGCGGCCGAACGGCACGGTCACGCGGTGGCCCGGGACGACCTCCAGGCCGTCGGGGACGGCGTAGGTGTAGGTCTCGCGGGCGATCCCGCGGGCGGCCTCGACGGCCACCTCGGCGTAAAGGGCCACCTAGCGTTGCAGCTTTGGCAACACCAAATCCAGGATCCGGTCCGCCATCTCACGCTTGGTCGCCTTCTCCAGCTCGTGCCGGGCGCCGTCCGCGAACAGCAGCACGCCCGCGTTGAATTCGCTGCCGAAACCGATGTCTCGGCGCGAGATGTCGTTGGCGACGATCGCATGCAGTCCCTTTCGCTTCAGCTTCTCCGCTCCTTTTGTCTGGAGGTCCGAGTCTTCCGCGGCGAAGCCGATGCGAAACACGCCCGCGAGGGACTCGTCTTGGGCCAGCTCCGCGACGAGGTCCGGGATCGGCACGAGCTGCAGGCTCAGGTTGGGCGTCTCCTCGCGCCGGATCTTCTGCCCGGCCGTCCTGGCGGGCCGGAAGTCGCCGACCGCCGCCGCCATCAGCAGCACATCCGCGCCTTTCAGCTGCGTGCGCAGCTCGGCGAGCATCTCCTCCGCCGTGTCCACGTGCTGCACCTCGACGCCGTGGTGCGGGGGATGCGAAGCGGCGCTCACCAGCGTCACGCGCGCACCCCGGTCCGCCGCCGCGGCAGCGAGGGCGAAGCCCATCTTGCCGCTG
The DNA here is from genome assembly GCA_046727555.1 of Candidatus Dormiibacterota bacterium. Taxonomy (GTDB): domain Bacteria; phylum Chloroflexota; class Dormibacteria; order Dormibacterales; family Dormibacteraceae; genus 40CM-4-65-16. The sequence continues at coordinate 6,516 of JBKPCW010000059.1, forward strand.
GAGTAGTTGCTGATGAAGCGCACGGGGTCGATCGGCTCGCGGGTGCCTCCCGCGGTCACAACGACACGCCGGCCCGCGTAGTCGTAGCGCGAACGGACCGCATGCACCATGGCGTTGAAGATCGCCGCCGCACCGGCCAGCCGGCCTGTGCCGACGTGGCCGCTCGCTAGATGCCCCGCCTCGGGCTCGACGATCGTCACCCCGCGACGGCGCAGCGCGGCGACGTTCTCCTGCACAGCCGGCTTCGACCACATCGCGTCGTTCATCGCCGGCGCCACCACGACCGGCGACCGCGCCGCCAGCAGGGTCGCGGTGACGATGTCGTCCGAGCGTCCCGACGCGATGCGGCCGATGACGTTGGCGGTGGCCGGCGCCACCAGGATCACTTGCGCCCAGTCGCCGAGCGACACGTGCGGCTCGGGAGAGCCGTCCGCCGACCACAGGCCCGTCAGGGCCGCGTTGCCGGTCACTCCCTGGAAGGTGGCCGCACCCACAAAGCGCATCGCCGACGTGGTCATCGCCACGCGCACGTGGGCGCCCGCCTGGGTCAGCGCCGACGCCAGGTCGACGATCTTGTAGGCGGCGATGCCGCCCGAGACCAGCAAGGCGATGCGCAGGCCGCGCAGCTCGTCAGGGACTGGCGTGGGATCCAGCGGCATCAGGGTGTCGCGCCCCCCAAGCGCCCGCGGCGGATGATCTCCAGGATCTCGGCGACCGCCCGGTCGACGTCGTCGTTCGTCACCACGTGCTGGTAGTGGGAGGCGTACTCCATCTCCTTGACCGCGATCCTACGGCGCGACTCGAGGTCCTCACGCGTCTCACTGCCGCGGCGCTCCTGGCGCCGCTCCAGCTCCTGCTCCGAAGGCGCGACCACGAAGATGAAGATGCCGTCCGGGACCAGGCGCCTGACCTGCTCCGCGCCCTGGACGTCGATCTTCAGGAGCACGTCGCGCCCGCTCGCCCGGATCTTCTCGACGCGGTCGCGGAACGTGCCGTACAGGTGGCCGTTGTAGGTCGCGTGCTCGAGAAAGGCGCCCTTGCGCACCAGGTCCTGGAACTGCTCGCGGGTCAGGAAGGTGTAGTTCTGGTCCGGCTTCTCGTCGGGTCGCGGCCGGCGGGTGGTGCCGGAGATCGAGTACTGGACGTTCCGGTCGAGCTCGAGCAGCCGGCGGATCAACGTGTCCTTGCCCACGCCCGAGGGTCCCGAGATGACGATCAGGAGCCCGCGTCTCATTCGACCGAGAGCCAGAAGCTGTCGAAGTCGGCAGGCGGCGGCGCCTCGAACGTCATCTCGGCGCCCGTCCGCGGATGGAGGAGGCGCAGCCGCCACGCGTGGAGCATCGGGCGGGCGGCGCCAGGCTCGCGGCCGCCGTACTCGGCGTCGCCGGCCACGGGATGGCCCATCGCCGCCAGGTGGACCCGGATCTGGTGCGTGCGCCCGGTGTCGAGGTCACAGCGCAACAGCGTATGTGTTCGCCTCCGCTCGACGACCCGGTACCGAGTGCGGGCGAAGCGGCCGCCGGCGACCACGGCCATTCGTTTGCGTTCGCGCGGGTGGCGGCCGATCGGGCCCTCCATCTCACCCGCGTCCGACTTCACTCGCCCCCGCGCGATCGCGAGGTAGGTCCGCCTCAGCGTGCGATCGCTGAGCTGCGCCGCGAGAGCGCGATGGGCCACGTCGTTGCGCGCCGCGACAATGAGGCCCGACGTGCCCTTGTCGAGGCGGTGGACGATGCCGGGCCGCGTCTCGCCGCCCGCGGCCGACCACTCCCCGCCGTGGCCGAGCAGCGCGTGGACCAGCGTGCCCGAGTGGTGGCCGGGCGCCGGGTGCACGACCATGCCCGCCGGCTTGTCGATGACCACCAGGTCGCTGTCCTCGTAGACGACGCTGAGCGGTATCTCCTCGGCTGCGGCCTTCGCCGCCTGCCCTGGTGCCGGTGGCTGGTACTCGATGACGTCACCAACTGCGACGCGGTCAGATGCCCGCGCCGGCCTGCCGTTCACGCGCACCGCCTGCTCGCGGATGAGGCGGGCGGCCGCCGACCGGCTGAGCTCAGGCGCATGCTCGGCGAGGAAGCGGTCGAGCCGCGGCGAAGGCGCCGCGGCGACTATTCGCTCGGCCGTCGGAACGCGTACGTGGCGATGAGCAGGACGACGCCGATCGAAACGGCCGAGTCGGCGACGTTGAACACCGGCCAGAAATGAAAGTTGATGAAGTCGATGACGGTGCCGTTGACCAGGCGCTCGTACCCGTTGCCCACCGTGCCGCCCATGACCAGGCCGAGCAGCGCGTACATGAAGTCGGACGCCGGGGTGCGGAATACGTAGACGGCCAGCCCGATCGCGACCAGGATCGAGGCGCCAAGGAAGATCGGGGCGAAGGCGGGCGCCATGCCAAAGGCCGCCCCGGAGTTGTGCACGTTGGTGACGCCGAGGACGTGGTCGATGACCGCGACCTCGCCGCCGTACGGGACCTGCGCCGCGACGATGGTCTTGGTCACCCGATCGAGGACGAAGACCGCCGCCGCGACGATGACGAAGATCACCCGCCCCCGCGTGACCACGCTCAGCTTCGCTTCAGCCCGATCCAGATCTGCTCTCCTTCGATCATCATCTGCTCCCCGTCGAACCCGTCTTGCCGGCCCCGCTCGAGAGTCCTGGAGAGAGTTTCGGACTTGATGTAGTCGCCGTGCCGGTCGAGGGCGCGGACGAGCAGGCCGTCGGCCTCGTACCGGGTGTCGATCCGGTCCTCGACGTTGAAG